>NZ_PIJG01000020.1:0-44518 GCF_002809955.1 Geobacillus sp. Manikaran-105 | reverse complement strand
TAACGATGCAGGCATGACCTGCGTCGTTGGGTAGTTGTCAACCTGCCCTGATGCAACCCCAAGTCAAGGAAGGAGGACGAAGTCCGCTTGTACTTCTGGAGAGTTGCAAGCCCCCACTTCAAGCGTTAGCTAAGTGGGGGTAGTTGACACAGCCCATACGCCAGCCGGTCATCGCAAACCGGCAGGAATCGTGTTCATCCCCCATTGTCCCTTTCAATGGGCCGGTTGATCACGTCAGCGAAGTGAGCACAGCCGGCAAGGCATCCACAACGTCCGACGCCAATACATCCCAGGACGAATGACCGTGTTGAACAAGCCAATCAGCAGCCTTTCCATGCACGAACACTGCATTGCTCACCGCCGGCTGCACCGCCTCGTGCTGCAGCAAAAACGCCGCCACGATGCCCGTCAACACGTCGCCGCTCCCGCCTTTCGCCAAGGCCGGATTGCCGGTCGCGTTTACATATTGCGCCCCGTCCGGCGCTGTCACAATCGTATACGGCCCTTTCAACACGACATAGACGCCATATTCCATCGCCAGCCGCTTCGACACGCCAAACCGGTCGCGTTCCACCTCGCTGACCGGGCGGCGAAGGAGGCGCGCCATTTCCCCCGGATGCGGCGTGATCACCGTCGGCGCGCTCCGTTCGCGCACCAGCTCGGCGTAGTCGCCCCAAAAAAACAAGGCATCGGCGTCGATGACAAGCGGCACCGGCTGGCGCACAAGCTCATTGACCAAGCGGCGAACCCCTTCCGTCCGGCCCATCCCTGGGCCGACCGCGATCGCATCGATCTCAAGCCCGTCCCAATCGGCCGCGCCGGCAAACGCGCCGCCCTCGGCCGGCCATAATCGACACATCGCCTCCGGCACGCGGTTGGCGACCGCCTCATACATCGCTTCCGGAACGGCGATCGTCACCAGCCCCGCCCCGCTGCGAAGCGCCGCCTTCGCGGCGAGTGTCACCGCGCCGGCCATCGCCTTGGACCCGCCGACAATGAGCAGCTTGCCGTACGTTCCTTTATGCGATGACCGTGTTCGCTTCGGCATCGTCCGCACCACATCGCTCTTTTCCCACAAAAACCGAGCAGCCGCCTTCGCCTGCACCGCCGCCGGCGGAATGCCGATATCCACGACGGTGAGCTCTCCGTAATAATCGGCCGCCGGGAACGTGTACGCCCCAAGTTTCGGGCATTGCACCGTCAGTGTCGCATCAGCGCGGACCGCCATGCCGGCTTCCCCACCGTCCGCCGGCACCCCGCTCGGCACGTCAATCGCATAAACGACCGCCGGCGAACGGTTCACTTGCTCGATGATTTCCTTATATGGCGGACGTACGTCCCCTTTGACGCCGATGCCAAGCAAGGCGTCAATGATGATGTCATAATGCGGCAAGAGCGCCGCCAACTCCCGCTCTTTTCCTTCATAAGCGATCCATGCATAACCGGACCGCTCGTACACCTCAAGCGCCGTGCGCGCCGCCCCTTTCACCTTTTCCTTTGGCGGAACGAGCCAGACATCGGTTTCATAGCCATAACTTTTCAACATGCGCGCGATGACGAACCCATCGCCGCCGTTGTTGCCCGTGCCCGCGAGCACCGCCACCTTGGCAGCGGGCGGAATCCGCTTCTTCAGCGCCCAAAACAGCGCCTGTCCGGCGTTTTCCATCAACGAGTCAGCGCTGATGCCGATCCGCTCCGTCACTTCCCGGTCAATGGCGTACATTTCCTCAGCCGTTACGATCGGAATCATATACGTTGCCCCTTTCGATTGTTCTTCCCATACATATAAATTGTACAATTTTACCAGGAAACTTCGCAAAAGAATACCACTTAGATCTTTTAGAGGCCATCGTTGCACCGACCGCCCCGATGGGCATTGACTCGGACAAATTCAAATCTCACCAACATCTGCCGCCTTGCGGGCGGCGGGTGTTTCTTTTTGTAGACGATCAATCGGGAAAAGCAGTATAGTAGAAAGTAGAAATGTTCAGTCTTCGTTCACTCGAAAAAAAGAGGCGACCGACCTTGACATACATCGAAAAGGGAAGCATCACCTATCTGAAAGCAAGCATATCGCTCTTTTTCGGCGGGTTTGTGACGCTGTACAATTACATCGGCTTTTTGCTGAGCGAGCCTCCGTATTCATTCCGACAATCCGTGCTCGGCTTTTTGTTTATCGTTTACATATTTGGCGGCATCGGCTCTGTCTATATGGGACGGCGGGCGGATCTTCGCGGCCACGCCTGCACCTTGCGTTTGTCGGTCGCTTTGACGGCGATCGGGGCGCTCGCCACGCTCGCTCCGTCCGTGCTCGTGAAAATAGCCGGTTTGGCGCTGTTTACGTTTGGCTTTTTCGGCTGCCACTCCATCGCCAGCGCCTGGATCGGCGAACAGGCGCACGTCTATAAGGCGCAGGCGTCTTCCTTGTATCTTCTTTTCTATTATTTAGGGTCAAGCCTTGCCGGAACAGCCGGCGGCTGCGTCTGGACGCATTTCCATTGGAGCGGCGTCATCGCTTTTGTCATCGCACTCCTCGCCCTGTCCGGCCCGCTTATCTTCTATGCGGAAAAACGGCGGCCATCGCCTTCGCGATGACCGCCGCCTCCGTCATGATTGCTTGGTGATCACTTGCAGCCCAAACTGCAGGCAATCATCGCAAATGGCCGCCAGCGGACCTTTGGCCAGCCTTGGCTTTTCTTTCAGGCAAAACGAACAGCGCTCGTTGGGATCGGTTTGCGTTTCACCCGTCAACTCTTCCTCCAGCTTTTCAAGAGAAAAGACGGCAATCGCTTCATACACATTGTCGACCAAATCGTCGTCGATGTACGCGCATTTTCCCTCCCACCGCAATGCCACGAGCTTGGCTGCTACTGCCATGCCTTCGTAAAATCGACGGCGGGCTTCTTCCTCGCTTTGTTCTGCTTCGACTGCCAAATCATCGGCGAACTGCTCAAGCGCCGCAGCCGTGCATTGTTCGAGCCACCGTTTTGTTTCGTTCGCCATGCCATTTCCCCTCCCTTATTTCTTTCTCTTTTCAATACGACAAACAAACATATTTTCCTTCTTTACCGCGGCAATTCATCAAGAAAACGAGCCCGCAGTTCAGGAGGCGGCAACTGGCAATGATCGTGCTTCGGTGCGAGACGATGCCGACGTTTCGCAATCTGATCATACATATGATCGCGCAACAGCCGCGGAACGAGAAACCCGACGGCTGCCAGCCAATTCCACGGCCAGGCCAGATGTCGTCCGATGCGCAGGACAGCATCAGATTTTACATAACAGCACCCGTTCTCGATGAGGACGACGCTGTCTCCCGCTGACATCTCCTGCTTGGCTAACAATGCTTGACCAACGGCGCTCTGTTGCGCCGCAAAGCGGAACACCGCCTGGCGGTCGCGGGCGGCGATCCAGTGTGCGCTCGCATGGCAAAACAGGCAATCGCCATCAAATAAGATGACAGGATGCATCACGTTCCCTCCATTGACCGGCTGTCGACCGGCTCGATGCAGGCGATCACGTCGTTTTTCGGCGAGTTGACCAGCGGCGCCACTTCGTACATGCGCATCTCGCTGCTCGGATACGGACGCAGCAACGATTTCAAATACTCGCTGTCGTCTAAACGCGGATCCAGCCAGTCTTCATGCTGCTCGGGAGGCAATATGACCGGCATCCGATCGTGAATGGGGGCGATGA
Source organism: Geobacillus sp. Manikaran-105 (assembly GCF_002809955.1). Lineage (NCBI taxonomy): Bacteria > Bacillati > Bacillota > Bacilli > Caryophanales > Anoxybacillaceae > Geobacillus > Geobacillus sp. Manikaran-105. Next base: position 40,822 of record NZ_PIJG01000020.1, on the reverse strand, counting down.
GCTCGTTCGCCCTCGTCGTCATGATCGTGCACGTCTCAAGCGGCCCGCTCGCTCCCTCCCAGCGCTCCCACAGACCGGCAAACCCAAACGGCGCATCCGTTGCAAGCGTAAACCGATACGGCACTTTTTTCGATCCCTCTTTTTTCCACTCATAAAATCCATCGGCTAAAATCAAACAGCGCCGCCGCTTGAACGCATGGTGAAAACTCGCCTTCTCATCGACTGTTTCCGCCCGGGCGTTGATCATTTTGACACCGATGCGATCATCTTTCGCCCAAAACGGCACAAGCCCCCAGCGCATCATTTTGCCGATTCGCTCCCCTTCTTCCACAATGACCGTCAACACCTCCTGGCTCGGGGCGATGTTGAACCGAGGCGCAAGCGAACCTTGATAACGGAAACGAAACAACGCCCGCAATGTTTCCAAATCAACTGTCAACGTAAACCGACCGCACATGGCATTCACTCCTCGATTCGTTGATCAATGCCATCTTCATTCTCTATTTCTTCCATTATAATACAAAAAGCGGCCGAACACGAATCGCAGCCGCCTTACGAAGAAGTTTTTACCAATGAGCGCAAAAACGCCGACACTCTTTCTACATACTCATCGCTGTAGAGAGAAAAACTTTTCACATGATCCGCTTTGTCCGTCAGCCATAGCTGAAACACATCCGGATGGGTTTTGTACAGTTTTACGCTTTCTTCATACGGAATCGAACGGTCGTTTTTGCTGTGGATGAACAAAATCGGCCTCGGCGCGACACGATCGACCGCATGGATGGGCGAAGACACGCCCAAATCCAAATCAGCCAGCGCCGGAATGATCGCCAAAATCAAATACGTAAACGGCACGTTCGGCAAGTGCGTCCACACCGGCATATTGGCGCGCAAATATGATTCGAGGTCGCTGAACGGGCTGTCGGCAATCACCCCGCGCACATCCTGGTCCTCTGCCGCCGCCAAAATCGATGTCGCCGCCCCCATTGAAACACCATACAGGGCAATGGGCTCATCGAAGTGCTTTTTCGCGTAATCAATGACGCCAAGCAGATCGTCTTTCTCTTTGACGCCGATCGTAATCATATCGCCTTCCGACTCGCCGCTCGCGCGAAAGTCGAACAAGATGACGCGGTATCCGTCGTCAACAAGCCGCTTGGCGAGCGGCAAAAACGGCACGTTTTTCTGAATCCGGTTGCCGGCATACCCATGGGCAAAAATGACCGTCATCTTCGCCGCTCCTTTAGGCGGAATGATCCAGCCTTCGAGCGCCGTTTTCCCATCTTTGCTTGTAAATGTCGCACTTTCATACGCCATGCCATAGTCTTTCGGCGTCATGGTAACCGGCTCGCGCGGTTTATGCGTCAGCTGCCAGCCGACATAAACGGACAAACCGACGCAGGCGAGCAACCCCAAAATGACAACGCCAATGGCCGCAGAAATCCAAACGCGCCGTTTTGTCCGGCGCGGCGTGCGCACCACTTCCATGTCCGTTTTCCCCTTCCTTTCTTTCATCCTACTTGTTGAATTGCTCATTTGGCAGTCAAAAAAAGAGATGTCCGCCAAAAACGAACATCCCTTTCGCCCATGGCCCGCTTCATGCCGCCAACTTACGAATGCGCGAGCGGCACAGACGCTCCTTTACATCTGACGATCAAGTCAAACTCGCGCACCGACGTCATGCGTTCATCGACGAGCCCGCGCTCCCAAACATGGCGCAAAAACAGCTCAGCGATCAACCTGTTCCGTTCGTCTTCTTGCCCGCGTTCAAGGGCGATGATGCTCAAATACAGATCACACATCCGATTGGCAATCGCTTTCGCGTGGAACGTCTGCACCTCATCCGCTTGGCCGCCAAGACGGGCGAGCGCGGCCACCAACTCCTTCAACCCTTCTTCAGCCGGGCGGGCAAGCGGCTTAACCTTAGCCGTCAACCGCTCAAGCCGCTCCTTCATCTCCGCGATGAACCGCTCGTGAATGCGGTATTTGCGCATCAAACGCAGCACCTCGAGCGCCAAAATGTTCGCCGTCCCCTCCCAAACCGTCAGCACTTGCGCATCGCGCAACAGGCGTGGCGTAACAAAATCTTCAATATACCCGTTGCCGCCGTGCAGTTCAATCGCCTCATGGCTAAAGGCAATCGCCTCTTCGGCGGTGCGCATTTTAAGAAGTGCGATCAAAAGCCTGAGCCATGCTTTCTCCGCCTCGCTCGCTTCATGCGGCGCAGCCATGACGCGGTCAAACAAGGCGATCATGTCAAAGCAGGCGCTCGTTTCCACTTCCTGTCTCGCTGTCAAATTGGCGAGCGTCCCGCGCACCATCGGGTAATTCGTCAACACATGGCCAAAGGCCGTGCGCCGCTCGGCGTATTGTTTCGCCTCTTCAAGCGCCCGCTTCATGATGCCGACGGAAGCAACCGCATTGCAGACGCGCGAGAGATTAAGCGCTTCCATCTCCGCCTTCAGCTGAAGCAAATCCTCGATCCGCTCGCTCACCTCCTTCAATTTCCGCCGCCCGTATTCGACCGTTTTTTCAAGCTGTTTCTTCCCCGTGCGATCCTCATCAAACAGCGCAATCATCTCATGAATTTCGTCAAGCGAAAAGCCGAACCGTTTGCCGCGCAAAATGAGCTTGAGTTTCGCCCGCTCCTTTTTCGTATACAGCCGCTGCCCTGACTCGGTCCGGATTGGGGAGAGCAATCCGCGTTCTTCATAATAGCGGATCGTCCGTGTGCTCACATCAAACTCTTGCGCCAAATCGGAAATGGTGAAATAGTGCATGGCCATCCCTTTTCTAGAATCAATATTCTGAATTTTATTTTAATTGACGTTTACGTAAAAGTCAACGAATATGAAAGCAAAGAAACAGTCATCCTCCCCCTTCTCCGTGTCCATTCTCTCCGCCATCCAACCATCAATATGGAAAAAATGGATCTGGGAGCCGTCGGCGAAAGGAGACATCCTAAGCCAATGCAAAGAAAGAGACAGTCGACCGAACGCACAGGTCATCAGCACTGAAACGCTTTTCCATTATTCATGGCGGCCAGAAGCGAATCGGACGGCATGGGTCGATATACGCGCCGCTGATTCCCTGGCGAAATCACCATGACAAAAGAAAAAAGCCCCTGTCTAAGGAGCCGTTTCCTCACCCGCCCGCCCCGGTGTAAAAGCGCAAGGCAAACCGCCAAAAGCGACGGGCCAGCCATAAAAAGAGAATGGCCGCAGCCAAAGCCGCCAGCGCTGTCGGGATGCGCCATTTTCCAAGCAGCGCCAAAGCCGGCGTATTGGTGATCAACACCGCCGGCAAGATGTATGTAATCACCCATCGCACTGCGCCCCGGTACATGCTGCCGGGGAAGCGGGCCGTGTCAAAAAACGAATCGAAAATAAACGACAAATCATCAATGCGCACCACCCAAAACGACGTCGTCATAAGCATCATCCATAACGAATAAATAAGCAAAAGCGAAGCAACCATCACGATCAAAAACATCAGCACGTCCGCCGCCGACGGCACGTAGCGTTCGACATACAAGCCGTAGCCGATGACGCCGAGGCCAAGCGCTACATCGATCAGCCGCCAAAAGACAAGATGGCGGAAGCTGACGTAAAACATGCTGTCGACCGGTTTCGTCAAAATATAATCGAGCGTGCCGCGCCGGACATGCTCAAGCAAACGCGGCATGTTCGGGCGGAGCGCAAAGTCAATGAATCCGCGCAGCGTATTAAAGACGCCGAGCAGCACAAGCACTTCCCCATACGTCCAGCCGCCTAACCGGTCCGTCTGATAAAAAAAGATATGGATCGTAAGCAGGGCGATGCCGAGGCCAAAAAAGCTGGCGATGAAATTGCCGAAAAATTCACTTCGATATTCCAATTCCTCAACCAAACAAGCGCGGAAAAACTCGCGGAACACCCGCCCGTATCGCCGCATGTTCATCCACCTACCGCCTGATTTTTTCTCATCCCCGCTTTCCACAGCCATTGCAAAGCACCAATCAGCGCCATCATCCACCCCGCCGCAATCGCAAAACCGCGCATTATTTCTCCGCCGCCTGCCGCCCCGGTGGCGATTTCAATCGGGAAACTGATCATATAGCGAAACGGCAGCCACTCGCTCCATTCGCGAAGCGCCGGCGGCAAAAACTCAAGCGGCGCGATTCGCCCTGACAAAAACAGCGACATCACATCGATCACCCCGTACACCGCCGCCACCTTTGTGACCCAAAACGCGAGCAGCCCGCACGAGTAGCTCAACAAAAACCGAAGCGCCGCACCCAATACGACCGCCGCCAAAAACAGCACCGCTTGCCCTGCCGTCATATGCGGGCGAAGCGCAGGCCAAAACACCGCCCCCGCCAGCCAAACCGGCACTAAAATGACGGCAAACAGCCATTTGTAAACGATGTTTTCCGCGATCGCCCAATGGATCGGGTGAAGCGGCCTAAGCAGCAAATTCGAAAACGTCCCTTCGCGAATTTCACGGTCCAGCTCCCATACATCCCACGCGCTCGTCATCCGCTCGACAAAAATGACCGCCATAAAATAGAACAGAAACGACTCGCTCTCTTCCGGATGAATGTTCATCCAGACAAACATCGTAATGAGCGGCTGCGTGATGGCGCCCGTCATCCAGACGAACGTCGCAAGCCGATACGCAAGCATTTCGATGTATTTCATCCGCAATAGGGCGATATATTTGCGAATCATACGTGTTCCTCCCAAAACGCGCGCGTAATCACTTCCTCAAGCGGCGGGTCTTCAATATTGATGTCGCGGACATCAAACCGTTCCAATAACCGCGCTGCTGTCCCCGCCGCCTTCTCGCGCGCCACCCGCAATACGACTGTTCCTTCTTCGATTTCCGCCACTTCGCCATACTCTCCCCAATCCATGTCCGGAACTCGTGAAAACCGGACTTCCAATCGCTTGTACGGCGCCAGCTTCTCCGTCAGCACCGACAGCTCCCCATCGTAAATCAATCGCCCGTAGTTAATGATCATCACCCGGTCGCAAAGCGCCGCGACATCGCCCATATAGTGCGACGTCAACAAAATCGTCGTCTCATGCTCGCGATTGTAGTCCACGATAAAACGGCGCACGTTTTCTTGTGTATGAACGTCCAGCCCGATCGTCGGTTCGTCCAAAAACAACACGTGCGGCCGATGCAACAGCGCCGCTGCCAGCTCGCAGCGCATCCGCTGGCCAAGCGACAGACTGCGCGTCGGCTTATCAAGAAGCGGGGCCAAGTCGAGCAGTTCCGTCAATTCCTCAAGCGTCTGGCGGAACGACCGATCGTCGATGTCATAAATCGCTTTATTGACCAAAAACGTCTCCATTGGCGGAATGTCCCAAATGAGCTGGCTTTTTTGCCCCATCACCAAGCTCATCATTTTTTTAAACTCCGGCTTTTGCTCAAACGGCACAAACCCGCCGACCGTGATCTCCCCTGACGTCGGATGCAAGAGGCCGGCCAACATTTTCATCGTCGTCGTTTTCCCCGCCCCGTTTGGCCCTAAAAAGCCGACGATTTCCCCTTTCTCAATCGTAAACGAAACGTCCTTCACCGCCTCAATGACGCGATAGTCGCGCCGCCATAAATGACGCACCGCCTCAAGCCATCCCGCATCGCGGCGATGGACGCGGAACGATTTATGCAAATGGCTGACACGAATCACAGTGCCCATCCTCCAATAGTGTACTGTTGACATTCTTTTGTTATATCACATCGAGGGGGCGCGCCGCAAAGAAAAACATTTCGCCATCTTTTCTCTATCGTTCCCATCTTTCGTCATGTATAATAGAGAGAGAATCGAACGAGAAAGGAGATTGTCGAATGGGGGATATTACAAATGAAATGATTTGGCAAGCCATTAAAGAACTTGCCGAGCAGCTGCAACAAACGAACGGACAAGTGCAGCAACTGGGCCAACAGGTGCAACAAACAAACGAGCAAGTGCAACAGCTCGGTCAACAGGTGCAACAAACAAACGAGCAAGTGCAGCAACTGGGCCAACAAGTCCAACACCTTAACAGCCAAGTGCAGCAGCTGAATCACCAAGTACAGCAAACTCATGAGCAAGTCGACCAGCTCGCCAAACAAGTGCAACAAACGAATGAACAACTCAACCAATTAAGCCAGCAAGTGGCCGACATGGACAAACGGATCACCGATGTCGCCAACGGCCAAAACATTTTAGTTGAAGAGCTGTTCGAAAACAAAAAGGAGATCAGGCGGGTCAAGACGGCGCTCAATATGTACTAGACGTCAGTCCGCTCCATCTCGTTGATCTCTTCGACGTTGAACGCTTGTTCCATATCCTGTGTGAACATAGCCATCATCAAACAACATCCTCCTGCTTACGTCATACTAAAACTCCGAATCATCGTCGCCGCAAATGAAGCCCGGAAGGTTCTCCTAAACAGATCTTCCGGACTTTCTCATCATGAAAACGGACACCGTCTCGTCTCATCGCCCCAACATCTCTTTCACCGTCGTCCGCTCCTCAATCACCGATGGATTTCCAAACTAGCCTAGTCCGCTTGCTTTCTTCCATGCCCCCGACTCCTCTATTTATAATTCACTAATACATAGAAAGGTTGTTATTAAGCATCGTCACTTAATAACAACCTTTCGCATTTCAGCTTGTCTGCGTCTTTGCCGCCAGCGTCTTCGCCAGCTCGCGGAAAAAGTCGAGCGCCTCCGGATTGGCCATCGAGCCTGGGTTGACCGCCTTTTCGAGCGGGAAGCCAAGGAGCAGCTTGCGGATCGGAATCTCCATTTTCTTGCCGTTTAGCGTTTTCGGAATTTGCTTCACCTCGTAAATTTCATCTGGAACAAAGCGCGGCGAGACGTGCTGCCGAATCGATTGGCGGATGCGCTCTTTCAGCTCGTCATCGAGCACCGCGCCCGGCTTGAGGACGACAAACAGCGGCATAAACGACTGCTTGCCCATCATTTCCAAATCGACAATGAGGCTTTCGAACACCCCGTCGACCGCTTCGACCGCACGGTAAATTTCGCTCGTGCCCATGCGGACGCCGGCACGGTTGATCGTCGAGTCGGAGCGTCCGTAAATGACGCATCCCCCTTGTTCGTCAATTTTAATCCAGTCGCCGTGCTTCCAGACGCCCGGGTACGTGTCAAAATAGCTGTTCCGATACCGTTCGCCGTCTGGATCGTTCCAGAAAAAGAGCGGCATCGACGGCATTGGTTTTGTGATGACAAGTTCACCGACTTCATTGACAAGCGGCCGGCCGTTTTCGTCAAACGCCTGCACATCCGCGCCCAACGCGCGGCACGAGAGGACGCCGGCGCGCACCGGCAAAATGGGGGAGCCGACGACAAACGCGGTGCACACATCCGTTCCCCCGCTGCATGACGCGAGGCAAATATCGTCCTTGACGTTTTCATACACCCATGCGAACCCTTCGACCGTCAGCGGCGAACCGGTCGAGAGCACGGCCTCGAGCTTTGACAAGTCATATTGCTCTTTTGGCTTCAGGCCGAGCTTCATGCAGATGTTGATAAATGCCGCGCTCGTGCCGAAATGGGTGATGCCTGCTTTCTCGGCAAGATCCCATAAGACATTGCCGTCTGGGTGCGTCGGACTGCCGTCATAAAGCACGATGGTCGACCCGGCCAGCAACCCGCCGATCAAAAAGTTCCACATCATCCATCCAGTCGTCGTAAACCAGAAAAACGTGCTGTCTTTCGTCAAGTTTTCGGAAATCGTGAGCGCTTTTAAATGCTCAAGCAAAATGCCGCCATGCCCCTGGACAATCGGCTTCGGCAAGCCGGTCGTTCCCGAGGAATACAAAATCCAAAGCGGATGACGAAACGGAACGCCTTCATAGACGAGCTCCGCCTTGTCCGCCACGACATCATCCCACAGCACAACGCCCTCATCCGGAGCCTCCATCTGCCCTCGCCAATACGGAAGCAGCACGGTCTTTTTCAATGACGGCAACTTGGCGCGCAATTCGGATACGACCGGCATTTTGTCAAATTCTTTGCCGTTGTATTGGCAGCCGTCGACCGCAAACAACACGGTCGGCTCGATTTGCGCGAACCGGTCAATGACGCTGCCGGCGCCAAAATCCGGCGAGCAACTGGACCAAATGGCGCCGATCGAGGCGCACGCCAAAAACGCCATCACTGTCTCGGGGATATTCGGCATATACGCGACGACGCGATCGCCGCGCTTCACTCCCATCGCTCGCAATGCTTTGGCGATCGCCGCCGTTTTTTCGCTGAGCTCCTGCCATGACACTTCCCGGTACGGCACGCGCTCTGAACGGAAAATGATGGCCGGGCGGTCGGCGCGCGCATGCCGGAAAATATGTTTCACATAGTTGAGCGCAGCGCCTGGAAACCATTCCGCCCCTGGCATCTTCCGCTCCCGCAGCACGCACTCATATGGCGTTGCCGCCTGAACACCACAATATTCCCAAACCGTTTCCCAAAATTCTTCAAGATGCTCAACTGACCATGTCCATAGCTCGCGGTACGAAGAGAAGGAGAGCCCTTTCTGTTCTCTCAACCACTCCATATATCGATAAAGGTTGGAGTTTTTGATTTGTTCCTCCGTCGGCTGCCAAAGAATCGTCCCTTCCGTAATCGCTTTCATTTCATCGTGCGTCAATGGACGCCGTCACCGCCTTTCTGCCAATAGTTTGTTCAGACTATTCATATGATAACATGATTTCCTACTGTTTTGAATAGTTGTCGGTTCGACAACTCTGTCAGAAAAAGAAGAAGCAAATGGGTTGACAACAGCGAGGCAACTGGAATATGATAAATTCAAAAGTTGGTCTAATCCAAAAAAATGTCCTTAACAAAAAATATTAACCGGAGGGAAACTTTTATGGCAAAAGCAAAACACTGCCGCCTCTCCGATACGAAACCGGGTGATCGCTTTCGCATCGAAAAGGTTGATGTTCCTGATCCTGTGTTAAAAAGGCGGTTGCTTGATTTGGGATTTGTACCCGGCGGGGAAGTGAAGGTTGGACAAAGAAGCCCGCTTGGCGACCCGACCGCCTATCGCGTTTGTGGAACGACGATCGCATTAAGGAAAGAAGAAAGCGACTATATTTACGGGGAGAAGATTCACCATGACTGATAGGACGTATACAGTTGCCCTAATGGGAAATCCGAACACCGGCAAAAGCACGTTGTTCAATGTCTTAACGGGCCTGCGCCAACATACCGGCAACTGGCCCGGGAAAACGGTCACTCATGCGGAAGGAGAATGCCGCCACCGCGGCACGTTGTACCGGATCGTCGACTTGCCGGGAACGTATTCGCTCTATTCCAATTCAGCCGATGAAGAGGTGGCGCGCGATTTTCTTCTGTTTCAACGTCCTGACGTCACGGTCGTTGTCGTCGATGCGACGGCATTAGAACGCAACTTGAATCTAGCGCTTCAAGTATTGGAAATGACCGACCGCGTCATTATCGCTATCAATTTAATGGATGAAGCGAAAAAGAAAGGCATTCATATCAATACAAAAAAATTAGCCGCCAAACTCGGTGTGCCGGTCGTGCCGATTTCGGCCCGCAACCGGGAAGGAATCGATGCACTGCTTGATGCGGTGGATGCCATGGCGCATGGCCGCATTCACACCACCCCGCTTTCCATCCGGTACAGTCCGGAAATCGAACGAGGCATTGCCAAGCTCTTGCCCCTTGTCAAGGAACTGATGGGTGACACGCATCCTGCTCGCTGGATCGCTCTTCGTCTCCTTGACGGCGATACATCGCTGCTTCAAGCGCTGAAACAACCGCCGCAACGATTGATCAAGGAGGGGAACGCGTATGCCTGCTGCGGATCTGTCAAATCAGTTTGACCAGCTAATGAAAGAAGCCAAGTCATTAGCACCGGCTGACACGCGTGAACAGATCGTTTCTGCCATTTTCCAAACGTCCGCTGCGCTTTCTCAAGAATGTGTCACGCATACAGCGGCCGCAAAACGCGATCGAACGGAACAAATTGACCGGATCGTCACGTCGAAGCGGTGGGGATTTCCGATTATGCTGGCGCTTCTCGCCGCTGTCCTTTACATGACGATCGCCGGCGCCAACGTCTTTTCCGATTCGCTCGCCCGCTTGTTCGGAACGATCGAAACGTATCTCACCATGGCCTTTCAAGCGATTCACGCCCCCGACTGGTTGCACGGCCTCATTGTACTTGGCCTATACCGCGGCACGGCTTGGGTCGTCAGCGTGATGCTGCCGCCGATGGCCATTTTCTTTCCCGTATTCGCGTTGCTCGAAAACTACGGCTACTTGCCCCGTGTCGCCTTCAACATGGATCGCTTGTTTCAAAAAGCGGGAGCGCATGGCAAACAATCGCTGACGATGGCCATGGGCTTCGGCTGCAACGCGGCGGCCATCATGTCGACGCGCATTATCGAATCGCCGCGCGAGCGGATGCTTGCGATTTTGACGAACAACTTCGTCCCGTGCAACGGACGTTGGCCAACGCTGATTTTGCTTTCTTCCTTATTTATGGCAGCCGGCTATACAGGTGGATGGAACACGTTCGTGACAGCAGGTGTGGTCGTCGCCATGGTGTTGTTTGGCATCGTCGTCACGTTGACCGTTTCATGGGTCTTATCCAAGACGGCCTTGCGCGGCATTCCGACCCATTACACGCTGGAGCTGCCGCCGTACCGACGCCCGAAAATCATGGAGACGATCATCCGGGCCACCCTCGACAAATCACTTTATGTGCTGAAACGGGCGGTAACGGTTGCGGCGCCAGCCGGCGTAATCACATGGATTCTCGCCAATCTTCATATCGGCGACACAACCGCGCTGGCCGCTTTCGCCCACTGGCTTGACCCATTTGCCCAATCATTGGGATTGGATGGCTACATTTTGATGGCGTTCATTTTAGGCTTGCCAGCCAATGAAATTGTCGTGCCGATTTTGCTGATGGGCTATTTATCCGCGGGGGCGCTCATCGAAGCCGATGGTCTGCATTCTCTTAAACAACTTTTGCTCGACCACGGCTGGACGTGGCTCACCGCCCTTAATATGATGCTGTTTTCCCTGCTTCACTACCCATGCGGCACGACGCTCGTCAACATTTACAAAGAAACGAAAAGCGCAAAATGGACGTTCGTCGCCTTTGCCTTGCCGACAGCGATTGCCATTGCGGTCACCTTTACGACCGCACAGCTGGCGAGATGGCTCGGGCTCGTATAAACGGCGCAGCCCCGCTTCCCGATCGAGGGAAACGGGGCTGTTTTTTTGGACAACTAGACTTGATAAGAAAAAGCAGTTCTTCACCAAACGTTGTACTGGAAGGCGCCCACTCATGTCTTTCATCCATTTCTTGAATCATGAATGAGGTTGCATGATGGCGAAAGAAACCGATCCGATTGGCCAAGCGCATATTATGGCGATGAACCGAAGAAACAGCGCCGCCTCCAATTCTCCATCCTTCTTCCCTATCTATACTTCCTTGACTTCTTCTAGATGGGAAACATCGCCTTCCACAACCAGGCGAAACACGTCCGCATTCACCTCCACAATCGTCACGCTCGTGCCGTACATATACGGCGGCGCCCACAGCTGGTCAAGCGGCGCGCCCTTGAACGCCGCCATAAGCGTTTTCAGCACGACGCCGTGGGTGACGATTAACACCGTTTCTCCCTCGTGCCGCTCGATGATGCGCCGCACCGCTTCAAGCGCCCGCTGTTGCACGTCGCAAAACCGCTCGCCTCGCCTTGGAGCGTACAGATGGGGGGCGTTCCAAAAATGGTCGAACGCGATCGGATCCATTTCCCGGATCTCGTCATGCGTCTTGCCTTCCCAATCGCCAAGACGAATCTCGCGCAGTCGCTCGTCTTGATAGATCGGAATGAGCCGCCCGCCGCGGACGAGCTCGGCCGTTTCCAGCGCCCGGCCGCTTGTGCTTGTGTAAATCGCGGCCAATTCCACCGCTTCAAGCCGCTTTCCAAGCCGCATGGCGTCTTGCCGCCCTTTTTCCGTGAGCGGCGAGTCTTGCCAGCCTTGCATCCGCTTTTCGACGTTCCACTTTGTTTCCCCATGTCTTGTTAAATACAATGTTGTCGTCATATCCTTCCGTACGTCTCCCCTCTATCAATCTACTACAGACGAAGTGCAGCCGATTCGCTATTGTCCGTTTCCACTGCCGCTTGAATGCCGTTGGCAACGCGGCCGCCGGACCTAGCGCCTCGACACAAGTAATGTTCAGCTTTTGATATTCCTTTTCACAAGCTTTGTCAGTCTGATTCCTTCCGGCGTCTCCCTCTCCTCAATCACTTGAAACCCATGACGTTTGTAAAAACGAATGGCCGGCGTGTTGCCGCTGCCGGTCGTTACAACCATTTCGCATGCCGATGGCTCTTGCTTGATGACAAAGGCAAGCAACGCACTGGCGATCCCTTGGCGGAAACAATCTGGATCGACCATCAGCCGGCAAAGGTGAAGCGTCGGGCCGCTTCGCTCATAGGCGATCGCCCCAACGAGCCGCCCGCCTTGACAATAGCCGAAAAAGCGCTCGCCGCATCGTTGCAGAGAAGCGATCGTATCGTGAAGCGGCGGGAGCGCTGTGCTGCCGATGAGCTGTGCCTCGATCGCATACGCGCGCCGCTGCAGGCGCAGCACCATAGCGGCCATTTTTTCATCTGCTATGCGGAGTTCCGCAATCATGCTCCTCTCCCCTTCCGTCAGCCAAAAAAGCGGCCGAGCTGGGCCGCCTGCTTGTTAATGGATGATTTCTTTCATCGCCTCTTGCAGCGAATGAAAGCCTTTTTTCTCCCGACCGTCTTTTCGAACGGTCCATTCCTGCTTCTCAAGCGCCAGTTCACCGCGTTCGTTTTTGACAAACGGCATGTGAATGGTGATCATCTCGTCGTCTTTGTTGATCGTATAACCGATATAATAGCGATTGCCTTCACCATGCGCTTCAAAAATGCCGACTTGGTCGAGGCCATACGCTTCCATCATCGGCTCAAGCGTGTCGATAAACTCGTCGATCACGACGCTTCTTGGCACAAATTCCATCTTCTTTTCCTCCTCTTTGCCCATGCTCAATGTTAGTGTGCGGCAAAACGAGGAAAAGAATGAACGGAAATGATCGGCTACGCCGGCGGTTCGCCGCAAGCGTTGCGGTTGTGTTCTTCTAGCCATTGTTGCAGCTTTTCCGCTTCAAGCGAACGGCTGAAATAAAATCCTTGCGCGTAGTCGCAATCCATTTGCGACAGAAGCGCCACTTGCGACTCCGTCTCGACTCCCTCCGCCAACACTTCAATATCCAAACTTTTGGCTAAATGAATGATCGTATCGACAATCGTCGCATCTTTCGAATTTTCCGCAATGCCTTGAATAAAACTGCGATCAATTTTCAACAGCGACACCGGCAAATTGCGGATATACGCGAGCGAAGAGAAACCGGTGCCAAAGTCATCGATCGCCGCCTGTACGCCAAGTCGCTGCAGTTCGGTTAAAATGTGTCTTCCTGTCTCAATGTTTTCCATCAGCCCGCTTTCTGTCACCTCTAAAATGAGTCGATCAGGCGCTAGCCCCGTCTCGCGCAAAATGCGCTTCACATGCTCGATGAGCTCCGGACGATTGAGCAAAAACGGCGACAAGTTGACGGCAAGCTTGAGGCCCGGAGATTTTCTTTCCCACTCTTTCACTTGACGGGACGCCTGTTCCAACACCCATAATGTAATTTCAAAAATAAACCCGCTTTCCTCCGCCAACGGAATGAAATCGAGCGGCGGAATGTCGCCAAGCGCCGGGTGGCGCCAGCGCAACAGCGCCTCAACCCCCATTGCCCGGCCTTTGGCAAGCCTCACTTTCGGCTGATAGCATAAATAAAACTGCCCGCGCATAACGGCAAACGGCAAATCTTGCTCGATCACCGCCTGCCGATGCTCGGTCGGCCGGTAAAAGGCATAGCCGTTCCGCCCCCGCTCTTTCACTTCGTACAACGCTTGATCAGCGTATTTCATCACTTGCTCGATCCGATCGCTGTCTTTCGGGAAAAAAGCGATGCCAATCGATAAGGTCGATTGGATGAGCTGTTTGTCGTAATAAAACGGCTCGTGAAACGAACTGACAAGCCGCTCCGCCAAGGCGGTCATCTCTGTTTTCGTTATGTTCGGCAACAAGAGAACAAACTCATCACCGCCGATGCGGGCAAAAAAGTCGCCGGGACGCAACGCCCGCTCGACGCGCTTGACCGCCTCGCGCAAAAAGTAATCGCCGGCTTGATGGGAAAAATGATCGTTGATCCATTTGAATTTGTCAAAATCCAAATAGCAAAGGGCAAACGGCGTCTGACTCGCGATCAGCTCATGAATATGCCGCTCGAAATAGCTGCGGTTGGCGATGCCGGTAAGCGAATCGAAGTAGGCAAGCTGACAGAGCTTCTCTTCATACCGTTTCCGCTCGCTGATGTTTTTCACGGTTACAATGACGCAATCCAATGCCCCTGCCTCGTCGAGAATCGCCTTCCCTTGCGCTTCGACCCAAATCCATTCGCCCTGCTCCCCTTGTTTGCGAAACTCTGCAGCTTGCGTTTCATATGTATCGTACAGCTCAGCCAGTTTTTGCGCCACCGCCGGTGCATCATCCGGATGGACAAACGCCAGCACATCTTTGTACGTTATCGGATGGCGCTCATCCGTTTTGTGTTTCCACGACGGCGGAATGTACGCCAACTCACCGTGGCGGGAAAAAATCAATACATAATCGCTCGAATGTTCGACGATCAGCTGCAAGCGCCTTTCCGCTTCGGCCAGCCGCTCCTGCAGCCCGCTCTCTTCCGCTTGACGGCGCAGGACGCATAAGACGGCTGCCGCCTGTCCGTTTTCGTCAATGATCGGCGACACCCCCGCAACCAATAAGCCGCCAAGCAACTCCCAGCGAAAGGCAGCCGGGCGCTGTTTCACCCGTTCAACCAACGCCCGTCCTTCGACGGACAGCGTCCTCTGTTCTTCTTCACTCAGCGCCAAGCCGGCAAAAGCCGGATTGTTGTAAATGATCACGCCTTGCAAATTCAAGATGACCACTGCTTCTGTGAAGTGATGGAAAAAGGCCGTATATTTGTCCATGCAATTGCTACCTCGCCGTTTCACCAAAATAAGCGATGTCCACACTTCCATTTTCACGAAAATACCGGCAAAAATCAACAAATTTCGCAAACATTTTGTCAAAAACATGAAACTGCCCACCGGCGGCCTCCCGGTCATCCGGTTTGCCGCTGGCGGGCTTTGAGTGGGCACGTTTGGCAGCATGTCCCCCCGTTGGTTTGCACGTATAGGCAGCACGTTGTCCGCTGCATGCCGCTCGCGCCTTTCCAAAAGCGACGGAGCGGATTGTCTTTTTGGCCAAACAGGCGGCCGTCTGCGTCATAAACAAGGAAATAAAAATCATCGCGCAGCCGGTCGGCGACCGGGGCAAGCGACTCATCCTCAAGCCAACGTTCATATACCCAGTACACATAAATCGCGACATTTTCCCATAAGATGAGCGGCGATACACGCGTCAGGCGCCGCAACCGGACGATGAGCGGAGCGAACAAGCCGGCGAACACGTCGCGAACGGCCTGCTCGCGCCAACCGCTGCGCTCAATGCCGCACATCTCCGCTTCCGGCGGCGCAAGGCGAAAGCGCGGCATCCACATTTCCCCTTCGCCGTCCGTATCAAGCCAAATTCGCTCAGGATCGAGCACAAGCCGCTTGTTCCACACCGACATGGCGTATAAGGCCATCGGCGCCAAAAAGCTTAGGCGCTTGACGAGCATCGAAGCGGCAACCGCGTCGTTTGCCGCCCCCATCTCGGCGCGGACGTGCGCCACATACTTCGCGAGCTGCCCGTCATCATTCAGCAGCCGGGCCAACAACATCGATGACGAGACATCAGCAGCTTCGCTCGAAAAACGGTACGTTTCCAACGCTTTCACTTCTTCTTCACTTAACCTCATCACGATACGCCTTCTTTCTGTAGGATGCGCCGCCCTTTGCCGTACGGAATGCAAAGCGGAGTGCCAAAGAGCGGATCGTACGTAATTTGACAGTCCATTTGGAACACATCTTTCACGAGCTGGCGGGAAATGACATCCTCCGGCTTCCCTTCGGCGTACACCGTTTTGTTGCGAATGGCGACGAGATGATGCGCATAGCGGCACGCCAAATTTAAATCGTGAAGCACCATGACGATCGTCCGCTGTTCTGTTGCATTGAGTTCGAACAATAAATCCAAAATATCAATTTGATGCGCCAAATCTAAGTAAGTGGTCGGCTCGTCAAGCAAGATGATGTCCGTTTCTTGCGCCAGCGTCATGGCAATCCATGCGCGCTGGCGCTGGCCGCCGGACAGCGAATCAATCGGCCGCTCGGCAAGCTCTGTCAGTCCTGTTGCTGACAAAGCGCGCGCAACGGCGCGCTCATCTTCGTCGCTCCATTGCTTGAGCCACGTTTGATATGGGTAACGCCCTTGCTTGACGAGCTGAAGGACCGTCAATCCTTCCGGAGCCACAGGCGACTGCGGCAAAATGGCCAAACGGCGGGCGATTTCCTTGGTCGGCTGCTTGGCAATCTCTTTTCCATCAAGCAAGACAGCGCCGCCTGCCGGCTTCAACAGACGAGCCAAGGCGCGCAGCAACGTCGACTTGCCGCAGCCGTTCGCGCCGATGAACACCGTGATTTTCCCTTTTGGAATCGTCAAGTTCAACCGATCGATAATGAGCGCATCCCCGTACGACAATGTCAATTCTTTCGCCTGCAGCGCGTGCATGTTTGCCCCCTCCTTCATTTATGGTTTCCGGGTTCGGTACAACAAATAAATAAAATATGGCGCACCAAGTGCGGCCGTAAATACGCCGGCCGGGATTTCCGTCGGCGCCAAAAGCATCCGCCCGGCGAGATCCGCCCCCATGACGAGCACGCCGCCTAACAGCGCCGCCGTCGGAAGCAGCGCACCAAACGCCGAACCAACAAGCCGGCGTGCCATATGCGGCGCCATCAGCCCGACAAACCCGATGCCGCCGGCAAACGCCACCGCCCCCCCGGTGAGCGCGGTGCTCAGCAGCACAAGCCCGAGCCGCTGCCGTTCGACTGCACTGCCAAGCCCAACCGCCAGCTCGCCTCCTAACTCCTGCACATTGACGTGTCGGGCTGCGAGCATGGCCATAAGGAGCAGCCCAATGACCAATGGCGCCATGAGCGAAACGTGCTGCCAAGATGCGCCATATACGCTGCCGGTGATCCAAACGTTCGCCTGGCTCGCCCGGTAAATCGGCCCGACGATCATGAGCAGCGTCGTCACTGCCTGCATGAGCGCGGAAATGCCAATGCCGATCAGCACAAGCCGAAGCGGGGCGAGACCGTTTTTCCACGCGAGCATATACACGAACCAAGCAGCGGCCGCAGCGCCGAGAAAGGCGGCAAGCGGCAGCCAGTGGATGCTGACGGTGAGGGAGTTGTTTTCATCGCTAAACAGCGCCAAAAAAGCGACGACCGCGGCCGCCGCCCCGCCGGTGATGCCGAGCACATCCGGCGAAGCAAGCGGATTGCGCACCATCCCTTGCAAAATCGCGCCCGCGGCCGCAAGCGCCATTCCGGCCAGCCAGGCAACCAACACGCGCGGCAGGCGGAACGTCAAAATGACCGTCTGATGCATTTCCTCCCCGTATCCGAGCAGCGCAGCGGCCGCTTCAAACGGCGAAATGCGCATCTCCCCGCTGCCGATGCTGACGAGAAAAAGCAGAATCGCCGCCGCCCCGAGCGCGGTGATCACGACGGCAGCTTTTTTGTCATACAAAAACGATACATAGTTTCCCATCCGAACCGTGACGTGTTTTTTCATTTTGCGGTGATCCCCCTGCGGGCAATGTAGACGAAAAACGGAACGCCGATCAACGCCGTGACGATGCCGACCGGCACTTCGCGCGGCATGAGCACGTAACGCGCCCCAATATCAGCAGCCAAAAGCAAAATTCCACCGAGCAAGGCGCAGTATGGAAGCAGCCAGCGGTGGTCAACGCCGGCCAACGCCCGCGCCATATGCGGCACCATGATGCCGACAAAGCCGATCGGGCCGGCCACAGCGACCGAACCGCCAGCAAGCAGCACGACTAACAGGGCGGCAGCAGCCTTGATCACATTCGTCCGCTGCCCGAGTCCTTTCGCTACATCGTCTCCCATCATTAAGATGTTGACATGGCGCGCCAGCAACATGGCCCCAAGCCAAGCGGCAGCCAAATATGGAAAAACGGCGGCCAACAGCTCCAGCTTTCGTCCAGCGACTGACCCAGCCAACCAAAAGAGCACTTCTTCGAGCGCCTTTTCGTTCATCGCCAACATTCCTTGCGTCAGCGAGGCAAATAAGGCAGCGACTGCTGTGCCGGCAAGCGTCATCTTCAGCGGTGTCAGCCCGTCTTTCCCTGCGGCGCTGATCACAAACACGATCGCCGCCGCGGCCGCCGCCCCAATAAACGCGATCCATGACAACATTTGCAATGAAGAAATGGAAAAAAAGGTGACCATCACAACAATGAAAAAACCGGCCCCGGCGTTAATGCCAAAAATGCCTGGCGAAGCGAGCGGGTTTCGCGTCAGCGCTTGCATGAGCGCCCCGGCCATCGCTAGGCTTGCGCCAACGACTGCCGCAATCAACGCTCGCGGCAGCCGAACCGTCGCCACGACTAAATGGGCGTTCGATCCATCATTGTCGATAAGAGCCGCCACCGCCTGCCGCCAACTCGTGTCGGTATATCCACAAACGATGCTCATCCACATGGCGGCAAGCAGCACTATCAGCAAACCGATGAGGCCAATCATTTTTTGACGGTTTGTTGCGAACATTCTCCCGCGATCTCCCTTGCTTCATTCATTCTATATCTATACGTTAAGTCTATTTGATAATGACTCTCATCGTCAATATTTTTCACCATCTTTTTATGATATTCTCATGATTTTTTCATTTTTTATTGACAATGATTATCGCTGTTATTTATGATATTAGCGTAAATGAAACTCATTATCAACAATAAAGGGGGGTTTCTCTGTGAAACGGAAACATCTCACTCTTCTGTCCGCCTTCATCCTTTCTCTCCTTCTTCTTGCCGGCTGCGGCGGAAAACAGGAAGAAACGGCCGAGCCGGCGGAAAACAAGGAACCGAAATCTGAAGGAAGCTATACGGTCGAACACGCCATGGAAACAACAGAAATCAAAGGGACGCCAAAACGGGTCGTCATTTTAACGAACGAAGGAACGGAAGCGCTGCTCGCGCTAGGCGTGAAGCCGGTCGGCGCGGTCAAATCGTGGACGGGCGATCC
Organism: Geobacillus sp. Manikaran-105; assembly: GCF_002809955.1. Classification (NCBI taxonomy): domain Bacteria; kingdom Bacillati; phylum Bacillota; class Bacilli; order Caryophanales; family Anoxybacillaceae; genus Geobacillus; species Geobacillus sp. Manikaran-105. The sequence goes on along the minus strand of NZ_PIJG01000020.1, from coordinate 21,500 downwards.
GTGGTACGACCACATTAAAGACCAAATGGATGGCGTCAAAGAGCTCGGTCTCGAATCGGAGCCAAACGTGGAAGCGATCGCCGCGTTAAAACCAGACTTAATCATCGGAAACAAAATGCGCCATGAAAAAATTTACGAGCAACTGAAACAAATCGCCCCGACCGTGTTCTCAGAAACGCTGCGCGGCAACTGGAAAGACAACTTCATGCTCTATGCAAAAGCCGTGAACAAAGAAGAGAAAGGAAAGCAAGTCATCGCTGAATACGACAAGCGCATCGAAGACTTAAAAGCGAAACTTGGCGATAAGCTGAAGATGAAAGTATCGATCGTCCGCTTTATGGCCGGCGATGTGCGCATTTACCATAAAGACTCGTTCTCCGGCGTCATTTTAGACCAACTCGGCTTCGCCCGCCCGGAATCGCAAAACGTAAACGACTTTGCGGAAACCGGCGTGACAAAAGAACGCATCCCAGCCATGGATGGCGATATCTTGTTCTACTTTACATATGAAACCGGCGACGGCAAAGCGAGCGAAATCGAAAAAGAATGGATCAACGACCCGCTCTTTCAAAACTTAAACGTCGCGAAACAAGGCAAAGTGTACAAAGTGAGCGACACGATTTGGAACACGGCTGGCGGAGTACTTGCGGCCCACTTGATGTTGGATGATATTGAAAAATATTTTCTGCAAGGCCAGTAATGCAGTGAAAGACGATGCAAAGCCTCTTCTTCCTTTGCATCGTCTTCTTTTTTCTTATTGAAAACGCACTTGCCTTGATCAGCCATTTTTATGCCGGAATGGTGAGCGCAGCGCGCCTAGCTACAAGATGGTTGCCGCCCAAGACAAAGTATGATACATTCAAACTGTCAATAACCGAGCCAGGAAACGACCAAAAAGAAAGGAAGAAGAAATTTGAGACGTCCAGTATGGATGGCGGCATGTATGTTGTCGTTTAGCGTTCTTCTGTCAGGCTGCGCAGATGGCAACAGCCAAGAACAAAGCCATTCGCATATAACGAAAACAGCTACTGGCGATATTCGCGAAACAACAAAATCGATCGAGCATTTGCCAAGCTTTTTGAGCGCGTTTGAAGAAGAGATGGCGGTTTTGTACCAGCAGGCGGCCGAACACCGCGAGCTGCTTGAGAATATCCCTTGCTATTGCGGCTGCGGGCAATCAGCTGGCCATAAGAACAATTACGACTGCTTCGTCTATGAAAATAAACAAGACGGCTCGGTCGTCTGGGATGATCATGCGACCAAATGCGGCGTCTGCTTGGAGATCGCCGCCGAATCGATCGCCGCTTACGATCAAGGGAAATCGATCAAAGACATTCGGCATATGATCGATCAAAAATATAAAGAAGGCTACGCCGAACCGACGCCGACCAAACCGCTCTAATACCAGCAAAAAAAGCGCCAAACTTGGCGCTTTTTTTCGTTCAGCCGATGCCCTAGGCCAAAACGACATTGATCCTGTAAAATCAACTCTTTGTTCACGGCGAACTCGATCGCTTGGCGAACAATGACCATTCTCCACCAACCTTCCAGCCCTCTGCCCTGCCTAGGAGCGTCAGTGGCGGCTGAGCGCCGCGTACAAATCGTGCAACGTATCGATGCCGCGCCCGTGAAGCTCCTTAAGCAAAATCGCCCATAGCTTCGTCATCGCTTCGACATCGCCGTCGGCCGTATGGCGGCGCGGGCAACGGATGCCGTAACAAGCTAACGCATCGTCAAACGTCGGGCACGAATGGCCGATCAGCGTCATCATCGGCTGCAAGTCAAGAAATCGTCCGCTCCATTTTTGCCGATAATGGCGCCAAAGGGCATGGCGCAAAAACGCCAAATCATGGCCGATATGATAGCCGACTAAAACGCCTGTGGCAATAAACGGCACAAACGTGCGCAGCGCCTCGGCAAGCGGCGGAGCGAACACCACATCCTTCGCCTCAATGCCGGTCAAGGCGGAGATGTGTTGCGGGATCGGCTTTTCCGGCTTGACGAGCGTCATGTACATATCGGTCACGGCTCCTCCGACCGTTTTCGCTGCCGCCATGGCCAAAATTTCATCGCCTTGCTCCGGGGAAAAGCCGGTCGTTTCCATATCGATGATGACAAACGGGATGTCAGTCAAACGGTCATGCCAATTGATGATGTGCTGTTTTTCCTTTTGCAGCGAGCGCAGCCACATTTCCTGCTGCAGCGAATGATCGTTGCCGAATAGGGCGGACGATGCTTCACGAGGGATGCCAAGCGACAACAAGCGGAGCGCCCGCTGCCAAAAACGGTGCCGCTCATGCATGAATGCGAGCCACCTGCCGGGCGACAAAGCGCTGCAACCGTTTTGCGGTGCGCATCGCTTGCTTCAGCTGCTTTTGCTCTGTCCGCTCAAGCGTCCGCCATAACACATATTCACGACCATCCCTCGCCTCGGTGCTGTACTTGAGACGAATCGAATAGTAAACAGACAGCGCCTCGCCAACGGCGGTGGAAAGCGGTGCCGTCAATACGCCCGCCGCCTCAAGCGCCCGCCGCCGCTCTGCCGTGTCCGCCGCTGGGACTCGCGCAAAACAGGCTAACCATTTTAAGGCGTTGGCGAGTTGCACGTAGCCGCTTTGTTTCATATGAACGGCCCCACTGTGCGGCCCCCATCGCTCCGTTTGCACGTTGCCCAGCCAACCGAGCGGAACCGGAGGGAATTGAACGTGCTCCCCCATGCGCGCCAACAGCGGCGGCCGGTCAGCGATCTCGGCAAACAGCGTCCGCCTCCCCGCCTCGGCCAGTTCGGCGTCTCCATAAAGCGGCCGCATATCCATCGCGATCAACAAAAAACGAATGTCGTTCGGCCACCCGCTTTCGAAATAGGAAGAAAGTTGTTGCTCCCAACCGCGGACCGACTGCGCCCACCGCTTGTTCGTCGCCATCACGTAACCGGAGCAGTACGGATACCCAGCCTCATGCAACATGTCCACCCCAATCGCCGCCATATGGCGGATGAATTCATAACAATCCGCCTCCACTTCCTCGGGACAGTCGAATAAAACGCCGTGATCCTGATCCGTCCAGATCGTCGGCTCACGCCGGCCGATGCTTCCCATCACATACCAGCACCACGCCGGGGGACGAATGCCGACCGACTGTTTCATCGTCTCCCGCTCCGCAAGGAAAAACGCGCGGCGAAGGATGGCTTCATGCACACAAACGATGTCGCTTGCAAGCTGCTCCATTTGTTCAAGCGTCAAACAGCGCCGCAGTTCACGCGCCAGTTCATCATGACAAAAACGAAGTTCGGCGGCCGACTCGGCTGCACTTAGTCGTTCGGCCACCTTTTCCGCCAACGATTCCACCTCCTTTTCCCCCTTGGCTATTGCTGGGCAGCTGTCTTCGGCTGATACGCGGGATCGAGCTGTTCCGGATAGCCATAAGAGCCGTGCTCGCTAATATCAAGACCTGAAATTTCTTGTTCCGCCGTCACACGCAGTCCGATCGTTTTCTTCATGACAAATAAGATGACAAACGAGACGATCGCTACATATATCGCTGCGCCCACCACGCCGACCGTTTGTACAATCAATTGGTCAAACCCGCCGCCGTACACGAGACCGGCCTTGCCGACGCCGGTTATTTCCACTAAGCGCGGCGAGGCGAAAAATCCGGTTGAAATCGTGCCGATAATGCCGGCAATGCCGTGGACGGAAAAGGCGTAAATTGGATCATCAATCCCTTTGCGTTCGAAGTAGATGGACGTCCAGAACGTCAACGACCCGGCTGCCGCCCCGATGATGACCGCCGCCCACGGTTCAACGAACGCGCACGCCGCTGTAATGGCAACCAATGCCGCCAACACACCGTTGACCATCGCCGGAATGTCCGCTTTGCCGACCAAAATTTTCGCCGTCAAGATCGCAGCAACCGCCCCTGCCGCAGCAGCCAAATTCGTCGTCAGCGCAACATAGCCGAAAAACCCATCGCCAACCGCCATCGTGCTGCCAGCGTTAAATCCAAACCAGCCGATCCATAAAATCAAACCGCCAATCACGGTATAAACTTGGTTATGCCCAGGAATGACGTTTGGCGTCTTGTCTTTATTGAACTTACCGATGCGCGGGCCGAGCAAGACCGTGGCGATGAGCGCCGCAATCGCCCCCTGCAAATGGACGACCGTCGAACCGGCAAAATCTTGCATCCCGAGTTGCCCGAGCCAGCCGCCGCCCCACACCCAATGGCCGACCACCGGATAAATGGCAATCGTGAAAATCGCCCCGAACAGAAAATAGACCGACAACTTCGCCCGCTCAGCGAAACCGCCCCAAGCAATGGCGAGCGATACACCGGCAAACCCAAGCTGGAACAAAAATTTCAGCTCGAGCGGCACATTCGCCCACGACAACGAGTCAAACGTTCCTTTTCCTTCTTTTAAAAACCATCCTTCCGTCCCGATGAAGCTATTCCCAGCCCCAAACGTAATCGCAAAGCCGAACGCCCAAAACGCCAATGAGGCGATAGCAAAGCTTAAAATTTGTTTGCCAGCCACATGCCCGGAGTTTTTCATGCGCGTTGATCCGGCCTCAAGCAAAGCAAACCCTGCCTGCATGCCGATGACGAGCACCGCCGAAAGCATGACCCAGAGGGCATCCAGTCCAAGCATCACTGTTTTCTCATCCATTTGCATCTCCCCCTACTTGTCATTTGTTTTTCCTTGTATATGTCATAATATATAACATTAACAAACCGAAAGCAATGCTTATTTTTTGTTGAAACCGATTTCAATCACAAAAAAATTGTTATATTTCCTAACAAAAAAGAAATGCCCCTCATCACGAAGGGCATTCCTACATTGTTACGCAACGCGGATCGGTTTGCCAAACGGCACGCGCGGCATATAATCGTCCGGCACAAGCCAAAACACTTCATAGTCGACTTCGAGTTCTTCATAAAAATAGCCGGTTACATCGGTAATGTAAAACAACGTATCGATTTTTTGCGCAGCGGCCCATTCCAGCACTTCGGTGTACGACGATTTCCCGTGCTTGAAATATTTAATCGTCGCCACGCCAACCGGAGAGACATCGCGAATTTTAAAATCCGCTTGGACGAGCAGCGTGTCCGGGCGCAGCTTTTCAAACAGCTTCACAATGTTTTGAATAAGCACAGGCCGCGCCGGGCGGTTCGACGTGTCAATCGCCAGCGCGATGGAATGGTCTTTCCGCTCTTTGAGCAACGCCAATAAAGCCCGCTGCCATCTCACGATGATCATCCCCCTTGTGTAAATCGCCGTGCGCATTACTAGTATAGACAGCGAAATCAGAAAGTACGAACTGTTTTTCTTTCCTTTTGCCCTTTCATTTCTCACCGATGGACAGCCTTAGCCATCAGCGGAAACGCCAAGGAGCGAATCCTTGGCGTTTCGGCTTTTACTCCGGCGGGGACAGGGGAATGTCTGGCGCGTTTTCTTGCTCGACCGCCGCCTCGATCGTCCCTTCCGCGTAGACGTCGCTTACTTGTTCATGCGTCTCGGCCAACCCGGCGCCGAGAGCCGCGGCTGACTTGTAATCAGACGGATCATACTGGCGCCCGGCCACCTCAAGCGATTGTTTGTTCTCTGCCATTCGCTTTCCTCCCTGTTCACATCGTTCATTATATTAATGTGAAACAGGGATGAAAAATAAAAAGAGGAAGTTTATGGATAATACATGTATACATCAAGACAAATGCGGCAAACTAACGATAAACGACGGAAAGAGAGGATGATGGCCAATGAGACAGCCAAAACCAAACGACAGCCTTGAACAACAACGGAAAAAACAACAGCCGGAAAAAGAGATGGAAAAGCAGCCGGGATACGGGGATAAAAAACTAGAGGGCCCGAACTACCCGGCGGAATAAAGGCGGCAGGGCAAGATGAGACATTTGCTTGCGTTGGCGCTCAAATATTTGCTTACGGCGACCGTCATGTTCGCCATTTTGCCGCTGTTTTTGCGCATTTCGTCGGCGGAACTGCTATGGTTCAGCCTTTGGCTGACGCTTGTCGCCTATGCGCTCGGCGACTTGTACGTTTTGCCGCGCCTCGGCAACGTTTCGGCGACGATCGCCGATTTTGGCCTCGTATTTGTCGCCACATGGATTGGCATCGGCGCGTTTTATGACATCGCCGGCGGCGCCATTTTAAGCGCAGCGTTTTTCTCCGCCTTGCTCGCTGCGTTCGGGGAGTTGCTGTTTCACGCTTACGTGCTGCGCTTTGTCATCGGCCAACACGGAGAGGAAGACGTGCCACTTGTCGGCCGCCAATGGCAAACGGAGGCGGCGGAAGAGTTTGACGTCCGTGCCGCCGACCCTGACGATCGGGAAGGCGAACAGGTGAAACAAGAAGGCGACCGACGGGAACAAGAACCGCCCCATCCCCCTATTTTGTAAGCAGCGAACAGACGCCAAATAACCAACGCTCATCAGCGATGGCCGAACGCCGGCCGGTCTGTTCGCTTCTCCGCCAATCGGAACGTTATAACAGCAAAAAACGGGTGTCTTCTCGCCTGCGAGACACCCGTTTTATTATGGTGATATTCACCCTAATCGCTTGTTTCCGCACTCAACGGGCCGCCCTCTGCCCGTTCGGCCAATGGCAAAAACCATAGCGTCTTTTTTATTGTTCCGGCTGCTTCAGCGAGAGCAGCGTCTGCTTTAGTTCCGCCTCCATCGCCGCCAGCTCGCGTTCGGCCTGTTGCCGTTTCAAGCGGCCCTCGGCTTGAATTTTTAACGTTTCTTCGAGCGTAGCGATCAAGTTTTCTTGCGTCCGCTTCAGCGTTTCGATGTCGACCAAGCCGCGCTCATTTTCCTTGGCGATTGCGATGCTGTTCGTTTTTAACAGCTCGGAGTTGCGCAACAGCAGCTCATTCGTCGTTTCAGCAACTTGTTTTTGCGCCTCCGCCGCTTTTTGTTGTCGAAACAGCGTCAACGCGATGACGACTTGGTTTTTCCAAAGCGGAATCGCATTTAAAATCGATGACTGGATGCGCTCAATAAGCGTTTCGTTCATATGCTGGATCATGCGGATTTGCGGCGCGGTCTGGATCGTCACTTGCCGGCTGAGCTTTAAGTCGTGCACCCGCTTTTCCAGCCGGTCGGCAAACTGGCGCAAATCTTGCACCTCTTGCCAAGCCATTTGGTCGCCGGAGCGCTCGGCGGCCGCTTGCTTTTCCGGGATCGTTTTCGTCCGCAGCTCCTCCAGCTTGTATTCCGCGGCCGCAATATAAATATTGAGCGCCTCAAAATACTCTTTATTTTTCTCGTAAAGCGTCTCGAGCATCATGATGTCGCGAAACAACAAATGCCGGTGTTTTTCCAGCTGGTCGGCGATTTTGTCGATTTCAACGCCGATTTTTTGATATTTCGCCACCATCCCTTGCAGCGGCTTGGCCACTGTGCCAAACAAGCGGGACAAAAACCCTTTTTTCGCCGGCATTAAATCATCGGGATTGACTTCCTTAATTTTCGCCATCAGCTCGCTGATCACTTCACCGACCGGACCGGCGTCTTTCGTCTGCACATGATGCAAAATCGTATGGGAAAACTTGGACAGCTCAGCTTGCGCCGCCACCCCGTATTGCAAAATGGCCTGGTGGTTGGCCGGATCGATTTGTCGGGCCAGCGCCAATGCTTTTTCCCGATGCTCCGGTTTGAGCGCATCGAGCGCGTTAGCCGTCGTTTCCCCTTCTTCAAGCTGGGGGGCGGCCGGCGGGGAAAACGGCTGGGCCAGCAGATCGTCAAGCATGCTTGTCCGTTTCCGTTCATGAAGCTGTTCGAGTGACTCCATCTCATGATTCCGTTCGTCCACCGTCATTCTCCTTTCTTTGACAACGGCAAATGAAGCCGGGCCGATGATTGATGCAACGACTGCTCAAGCATTTTTGCTTCGGTTTGCAGCGACCAAACGTCGTTTGATAACACTTCGAGCAGCTGCCGCTCCGCCGCTTCGGTCAGCTCGCCAAGCAACCGCTCCGTTTGTTGCAGCGCCGCGGCCATTTCCGCATTTTGCACCGGCTGCTGCGACAAGTATACGTATTTTTCCACCATTTCCACCGCCGTCGGCCACTCATTTAAGAAAAACGGCTGGGCGAGGCGAAGCTGGTGCGGCTGCTGCTCGACCGCGCGAATGATCCGATCGACGATGGCACTCAATCGGGAAACGGTTTGCCACATCGCCACCGAACGAAGCCGATAGCGGGCCCGGCGCAGCCGCTTCCATAACGCGCGCGCCTCGCCAAGCTGGCTGCGAACGTATGCCTGCTCCTCGGTCGGTACGTCAGCTGCCAAACGGCGATGCCGCCTTTTCATCACAGCGGACACCCCCCACATCGCTCCCATTCCTGATAAAAGCGAGGGCAAGACGTGAAAATCGGCGGCAATAAATACCGTAACTGCAACGATGATCCCAACGTTCCATGAAACGAACCAGCGCCATATCGTGCGAAGCAGTTGCTTCATTGTCCATCCCTTTCTTCATCTTTTCTTCCATTATAACATGTCCACGCCATGATACGTACAAGCGCCCAAAGAAGTTTCATCACCAACTGGACGGCGCGCATAGGACAATGGCCGCTTCGAATAAGCTATAGTGAAACCATCGAAAGGAGAAATGGGGATGAATTCGATCGACTGGCAATTTGCCTCCTTTGTCGTGATCTCGCTGTTGAAGGAATATTGGTGCTATGTCGGCCTGCCGCGCGTCTACTATTGGCAAGCGGCGGACGAGGATCAAAAAGCTGCCTAATGGTGGAAGGAGGGAATGAAATGCAGTCATGGCATCGTCCCGCTCCCCCTGCCGCTTCTCGCCCCACACTGACCATCACTGGCCAAGGAACCGTCATCGCCAAACCGGATACCGTCCTCATCGCAATCGGCGTTCATACAGAACATCACAACATCCAAGAAGCCCTGACTGACAATGCCAAACGCACCAATGCCGTCATCGAAGCATTAAAGGCGCTTGACATTCCAATAGAAGACATTGAAACGACATCGTTTTCCATCCGGCCAACATACGAACATCATAACGGAACAACCGCTTTATCTGGCTATGAAGTCGAACATTGGCTGGAAATCACCGTCCGCGATCCTAAAAAAGCCGGCGCCATTTACGAGGCGGCCGTTGCCCGTGGAGCAAACCTCGCCCGCGGCTTGGAATTCCGTCTAGCAAACGAACAAGCCTATTACCAGCAAGCGTTGGCATTGGCCGTGAAACACGCCAAAGAAAAAGCGCTGGCCATCGCCCGCGCTCTCAGCTTGCCTCTTTATGACACGCCGATTGAACTGAAAGAACAGTCATCGCCTCGGCCGGCGCCATACAATCCGGCTGTTCTCAGCATTTCCTCATCAGCGCCGCCTGTACAGACGCAAGATGTTGTCATTACCGCCGTCGTGGAAGCGGTATTTGCTTATTCGTTCATTTCGTGATATCGACCTCATGGACGCGGGCGCCGCCAAACAGCTCAACGCGGATGGTTTTCTTTTTCCCATTCGAATGGACAATGGTTACAGTGTACGCGCCCGGCAAATACGGGCCGATTTTTTTGACAAATGGGTCTTTCGTCGCCTCCTCTTCCGCTTTCACCCCATTGACGACAAGCGACGCCTCCGGATCATCGACGCGGACATGGAGAAAATAGAGGGCTGGCTCAAACACATACCGATCCTCAAACACATGAATCGTAAACACCGGCGGGCGGGACGTCAATCCTTTAATATACACGTGCCCCCCCTCACGCTGGCGGTCGAACTCCTGATCGAGCGCTTCGTACGCCTCAGGATGCCGTTCAAAATAGGCGAATAACGGCGCGAGCGTTTTCTCATTAATGGGCACCGTTTCATCGGTCGTTCTCAGCATCGTTTGCAAGGCAGCCGCATCGCGGTCTTCGATCGCTTCTTTCAACCGCGTGATGGCCAACTCTCGGCTCGCTGCCGTCTTTAATGTTCCGTACCCGCTCCAAACGAGCGTGCCCGCCCCCCATGCGACAGCGACCGCCAAAAGAAGCCAGCCGATGAAACGGTATTGTTTTTTTCTCTTTTCCCAGGACAATAGGCGCTTTTGCTGCCGTTTCTCATAACGCGCCAACGCCGCCGCGCCGTCTTGTCCGCCGCGGTTGTCCGCTTCCCCCCCGTTTATGTTCGTTTCCCACCGTTGCAGTTTCATGACGGCTTCCCCTCTCCTTCTCTCTGTCTAGTTCCACTTTATGTCAGAGACAGGGAATATATGTTACACGAACAACGACACGCTTTTTATTATACCGGGGAACACAAAAAAACGGGTAGCCATTTGCATAGCCCCCGTCATTGGGAAAGGGAAATGTCCGGCCGCTCTGTTTGCTGCCTGGCCTGGTGAAACATCCATGCATAGAGCGCCGCGCTGGCGAGCGCCAGCATTCCAAGGCCAACAAACGTCCATGTATAGCCGACCCACGTCGCGGCTGCAAGCGACATCGGCGCCACCATCCGCCCGATCGTAAAGCGGAGGCTAGCGGCGGCAAAATATTGGCCGCGCATGTCTTCAGGTGCCAGCCTGGATACAAATGACTGCTGCAGACCGGCCGTCATCAGCTCGGCCAAGGTGAACAGCACCATGACCGCCGCAAATCCGAAAAACGACGATGTTTGGCTAAACAGCCACATTGTGATGCCATATAAAACAGCCGAGCCGATAAACGCCCACCGCTCCGAAAAACGCGCCATCTGCCGCGTCACCATGACCGTGCACAGCGCCACAAGCAGCCCGTTTTCCGCAATGAGCAGGCCAAAAGCATTGGCGCCGTCCACCGTCCAGCCAGCCCATAACGTTTCTTTATGAAGCGTCTCTTTCATATAGACCGGAAGCAACAAATCAAGCTGCATAAACGTCTGTGCGACAAGCACCCCGGCTATAATAAACAAGAAAAAGGTGCGGTCGCGGACAATGACGGCATACTGCCCTATTTGTTCCCGCCAAAACCGCAGCCACGGCACGGTTCGCCGCCCTCCCGCCGAATGCGGGGCTGTTTCGCGCAGCCGTCTGGCCAACACAGCCGCCATCGTTAAACAGGAGCACGCCGCCAAAAGCAGCAGCCAAAACAGGTGATCAGCATAAAACAGCCCGCCGACCGTCGGGCCAATCACGACCGAAATATTCACCGACGTATAAAACACCGCGAACACGTAGCTCCGGTCTTTTTCTGGCACGATGTCAGCAACCATCGCCTGGCTCGCCGGCCAATAAAAGGCGACGCAAATGCCGGCAAACGTAAAACAAAGAAAACCGACAAGCGGCGACGACCACCATGGGGAACTGGCCAAGGCAAAGACGAAAAACGCCGCCCCCTGCCCGTAAGCGGATAACACCATCATTCGCTTGCGCCCGAACACATCGGCGCAATAGCCACCCATCAAATTGGCGACCACGGAAAACAATTGCGACACAATCAATAACATACTGGCTGTTTCTTTGCCAAACGAGTCTGCAAAATAGATGGCCATAAACGGAAAAAACATCCAAAAAGTCGTATTCATCAGCGCCTCGCCATACAGGCGGGCTTTTAAGTTGTGATCCCAATCGCGTATTCGCATTGGTGTCTCCCCCGCGATCTTCTCATTTTTTACAGCCTGTTGACCATTATAGCATAGTTTCCCAAGTTGTTAGCGAAATATTTTTGTACAAAAAAACCCTGTCCATCTGCATGATGGGCAGGATCACCGTCAACCATCCGCCTTACTTGCGGATAAATTGTTGCGTCCAAATATAGCCGTTTTCTTCAAAACCAACGCCGATATGCGTAAAGTTTTTGTTCAAAATGTTCGCCCGGTGGCCTTCACTGTTCATCCACGCATTGACGACTTCTTGCGGGGTGCGTTGGCCTTTGGCGATGTTTTCCCCGGCGGCTGTGTACGAAATGCCGAATTTTTTCATCATCTCAAACGGGGAGCCGTACGTCGGGCTGTTGTGCGAGAAGTAGTTGTGGACCGCCATATCGCGCGATTTTTCGCGGGCGACTTTGCTGAGAGCTAAGTCGCCTTGAAGCGGCGGCAAACCGTATTTTGCCCGTTCTTTGTTCGTCAGTTCTACGACTTGTTGCTCATAAGCGTTCAAGCCGGTTGTTTTTTGTGTCGTTGTTGTTGGCGCTGTTGCCGGTTTTTTCGCTGGCGCTTGCGTATTGGCTGCCGGTTTTGCAGCCGCCGGCTGTTTGACCGCTGCCGGAGCTTGCGGTTTCGCTGCGGCCGGCTGTTTCACTGCCGGTTGCTGCACGGCCGGTTTCGCCGGTTGGAACGACACAAACGGGAAGTATTGTTTCAACCATTTCTCGAAATCTTGAATGTTAGTGCTTGTATATTTTACTTGATACACGTTCGCTGTCGGGCACGTCACCCCTGCCGCTTCCGTTTTCGTCGTTGCCGCAAACGAAGCGCCGACAAGTGCGACCGAAGCGGCGATCGTGGCTAACATTTTTTTCTTCATCGGAATTCCTCCTTCTTAACGTTTCTATTTTCAAAGTTTCAAAGACTTTCTCTATTCATCGTCACGCCATCCACTTAAGTTCTGTTTAGGAACAGTTCCAGCTGTTCTCTTGCCTGCGCCCCCATTATAACACGGGTTTTTTGTAATATTTTTGGTTTAAATTTGGGAAAAAGGACTGTTGGAAAAAATGAGCAAAAAACAGGCTTGTTTTCATTGCCAAATAAACGCCTAAGCCGCCGGCTGCAACGGCTGGCGATGTCATCCTTTCACACACTTCCCTTCCTTTTTTTCTTCTATCAGCCGATCATTCTATATTTTTCTTGCAAAAAGGGAGTTGACAACCCCTCGAACACGCTGTTTCATTTAACAATTGTTACAGTATTGTTACAAAACAGACGGACAGCTTGTCCTATTGTTGCAAACAGAAAAGCCGGGGCGGCAAGCCCCAGCTTTGATGACCATCTTATTGTTTATCAACGACAAGCACGGTTTGCACTTCGTTCGGCTTCACCTCGACCGCAAACGTTCCGCATTCGTCCGCCACGAGCGAGTCAAGCAGCTCCTCATTGAGATTCGTGCGAAAGACGCCCAAGAGCGGCTTGTTCCATTGAAATACCGCCGTCGTCGCCTTTGGCGCCGGGTTGTAAAAGCGGAGAATGCTGTCAAGGTCCGCCGGCACCGGCAGCCGGTAGGCGATGTCAGCATAAGCAAAGCAGCTGTTTTGCCGGAGCGAATACGTCGCTTTGACTTCCTTATTATAGATGGCTTCATCGCCCGGCAGCGGGGAAAAGTCGTATTCGTCCCCATCATCGCCGACATCTTCCAGCAACAGCACATCGCGGAAGGTTCGCTGCAGCTGTTTGTCATATATGTTAATGGTTCCATTCTCATTGACGGTGATCGTATAAAACGGCGTCTCGATTTGCTCCACCGGCATTGACGCTTGTTTGTTCATCTGTTCCGCTTCCTGCACAAAGTACGCTTTGTACCCCATTGCCGGAATGCGGTCGCGGAAATGGATCGTATAGCGGACAAACGGGTCGTATTTGCTATTCCTAAACTACATGCAGCCCGCCGCAGCCACGGTTAGACCCGCTCTTGCAGCCAAAAAAAAAACGGCTTCCCCTATAAAGGAAGCCATCCGTCGGTTCCATCGCATTCCTTGCTTTACTGCCCTGTATATCCGCCAACCGGGATATTGTCCTTCCGCGCCACCCCAGTGCGGTAAGCCGCTTCGACGACCGCTTGTCTGACGCGTTCGACGACTTTGCTGTTGAAGACGCTCGGGATGATGTATGTTTCGTTCAATTCATCCTCCGTCACGACAGAGGCAATCGCCTTCGCGGCAGCGAGCTTCATTTCCTCGTTAATTTCTCTCGCCCGGCAGTCGAGCGCCCCGCGGAAAATGCCCGGGAAGCAAAGGACGTTGTTGATTTGGTTCGGATAGTCGGAACGCCCAGTCGCCATGACGCGCACGTACGGTTCGGCCAGCTCCGGATCAATTTCCGGAATCGGGTTGGCCATCGCAAACACGATCGGATCGCGCGCCATTTTTTTCACATCTTCCACTTTTAAAATGCCGGGAGCTGAGACGCCAATAAACACATCTGCGCCGGCGATGACATCGGACAAGCTTCCTTTCAGATTATCCGGGTTCGTGAGTTGCGCATATTCTTGCCAATACGGATTTTCATACGTTTCATCGCGATGGATGGCACCATGGCGGTCGACCCCGATAATGTTGCGCACGCCGGCCGCAAGCAAAATTTTCGTGCAGGCGATGCCAGCGGCGCCAATGCCGGTGAGAACCACTTTAATGTCCTCGAGCTTTTTGTCGACGATTTTCAGCGCGTTGAGCAGCCCGGCCAAGAGCACGACCGCCGTGCCGTGTTGGTCGTCATGGAACACCGGGATGTCGAGCTCTTCTTTCAAACGCGCTTCAATTTCAAAACAGCGCGGCGCCGAAATGTCTTCCAAGTTGATGCCGCCAAACGCCGGGGCGATCGCTTTCACAATTTGAATGATTTCTTCCGTGTCTTTCGTATCCAAACAAATCGGGAACGCGTCCACTCCGGCAAATTCCTTAAACAGCATCGCTTTCCCTTCCATGACCGGCATCGCCGCATACGGACCGATGTCGCCAAGCCCAAGCACCGCCGTGCCGTCCGAGACAACGGCGACCGTATTCCGTTTAATCGTCAGCGAATACGCCTTGCGCGGATCCTCAGCGATGGCCGTGCAAACGCGCGCTACACCCGGCGTGTATACCCGCGACAAGTCGTCGCGCGTTTTCACCGGAATTTTCGAATTCGTTTCAATTTTCCCCCCGATGTGCATTAAAAACGTACGGTCAGAAACGTTGATGATTTTGACGCCGCGAATTTTTTTCAACGCCTCAATGATCAAATCGCACTGCTTCGTGTCGAGGGCGCTGACGGTGATGTCGCGCACCGTGTGAACTTTGCTTGATGAAATGACGTCAATTCCGACAATGTCCCCGCCCGTTTTGCCGATTGCGGCGGCGATATCGCTGAACGAGACGATATCTTTTTCGAACTGGAGACGAATCGTAATGTTCATCGCTGCCCCGCCTGGTAATGCCATAACAATCGTCCTTCCTTTTCTCTATTTTTGTTTAAATCAGTAAATCATCTTACGGTACAAATGTTATCCTATGAACCGGAAAAAGACAACCCTTATTGTACACCCCTTTCGGCAAACGCATGCATCTTTCCGCCGAACGTGAAACAGCATGCGTCCTGAGCCAGCGCAGCCTTCTTCCCACCGTTCATGTTCCGCTGTTGGCAAAACAGCAACAGGGGTGGCTGACGGCAGAAAAACAACATGCAAGAAGGAAATCAGAGCAGCAATGAAGTAAACGTAAAAGAAAGGAAAAACTAGACAGGAGCGAAAAAGAATGAGAGAAAAGCTGTTTCTCGTGCTGGCCAACTTGTTTTGGGCCGGCAATTACGTCATCGGGAAGTCCATCATTGCGGAAACGGGCCCATTTTGGCTGACGTTGATCCGTTGGTGCGCCGCTTTTATCGTGTTGGCGCCCGTATCGTACTGGCTTGAGCGGCCGCGCTACCAGGACATCATCAAACAATATTGGCTGCCGCTCGCTGCAGCCGGAATTCTTGGCGTCATCGGCTATAATTTGCTTTTATACGGCGCGCTCGCCTATACATCGCCGATGAACGCAGCGATCGTCAATTCGCTCAATCCGGCGATCATCGTCGTGTTGTCGTATGCGCTGCTGCGGGAGCGGCTGTCAAAAACCAATATTGCCGGCTTTTTGTTGTCGCTGGCCGGTGTATTGTTTATTTTAACGGATGGGCATATAGCACACGTCTTCCGAATGAACTACAACCGCGGTGATTTGATGATGCTCGCCGCCGGTGTCGTCTGGGCGCTTTATTCGATCATCGGCAAAAAACTACCCGTCCCACCGATTACAGCAACAACGTGCTCCGTTTTTTTCAGCTTGCTGCTGCTGTGGCCGTTCGCATTCTTTTATCCGTTTCCAGCTGATCACATAAGTGCAGCTGGGCTCGCCGGATTGGTCTATATTTGCTTGTTTCCGTCCATTCTTTCCTTCTTATTTTGGAACATCTCAGTGCAAAAAGTCGGTCCGAGCCATGCCGGTGTATATTTAAACTTAATTGCCGTATTTACCGCTGTGATCACGTTTTTGCTTGGCGGTGCTCTATCCGTCCTGCAGCTGGCCGGCGGCGCAATCGTCTTGTTCGGCGTCTATTTGGCGACAAAAGCGCCGAAAGTGAAGACGGAACAAGTGGATATCGCAGGATGACGGCCGGGCCGTTTGGCGGACAGCATCATCAAAAATAAAACCCGCCATCACAAGCGGGAACCTTTAGCCATGAAAAACAGCGCCGCCCGCCGCACCCAAAACCCTGTTGCATGCACAAGCGGTCTCCCCTCACCCAAAGGGAGACCGCTTTTTGGCTATTGGAGCAATCGAAGGAACTCACGCATAAATGCCGGCAAATCCGGCCACGCATGGGCGGAGACGAGGTTGCCGTCAACGTGGACTGTATGGTCAGACACATACGTCGCTCCTAGCGCCTCAACCCCCGGCTTGCAGGCAATATACGCTGTCAAACTCCGTCCTTTCAGCAAATCCGGCATTGTTTCAAAAATGAGCGAGGCGTGGCAAATGGCGGCAATCGGCTTATTCGCCTCAAAGAAATGGCGAACGATGCGCTGCACGTTCTCATCAAGGCGAATGTACTCCGGAGCGCGCCCGCCCGGAATGACCAATCCGTCGTATTGCGCCGGATCGACTTCGGCGAACGACGCATGGGCGTCGATCAAATAGCCTTGCTTTTCCACGTACGTATCCCAGTCGGCAAAATCGTGAACGACCGTATGCAGTTTCTTTTTCTTCGGCGCGGCAATCGTCGCTTCATAACCTTCTTCAAGCAAGCGGTAATACGGATAGTATACTTCAAGCGCCTCAACAGCATCACCCGTGATGATCAGCACTTTTTTGCTCATGGATTTCCGCCTCCTTGTCCATTTTTTCTTTCATTTCTATCATACTGGAAACGAGTGAAAAGGAAAAGTAAAATGATTGGTGGAAAGAGATGAAGCATCAGAAATGAGAGTCGCTATGGTTGCGACAGTAAGGAGGGAAACGGAATGACCATCACCTCATGGCTGGCCGCCTCGCGCCGAACCGTCGTGCTGACCGGCGCCGGCATGTCAACGGAAAGCGGGCTGCCCGATTTCCGTTCGCCGCGCACCGGGCTGTGGGCGCGTTTCAATCCGAGCGAACTCGCGACCATCGATGCATTGCATCATCGCCGTGAATCGTTCGTCGAGTTTTACCAATATCGCATTCGCACATTGCAACAGTGCCAACCGCATGACGGACACCGCTTGTTGGCCGATTGGGAGCGGCGCGGGATCGTGCAGACGATTGTGACGCAAAATGTCGATGGCTTTCACCAAGAAGCGGGAAGCCGACGCGTCATCGAACTTCACGGCTCGCTCCGCACCGTCCATTGTCAGCGGTGCGGGCAAACAAAGCCAAGCTTTGTCTATTTGCACGGTGTGTTGACGTGCGAATGCGGCGGAGTTTTGCGCCCGTCGGTCGTGTTGTTTGGCGAGCCGCTGCCGGAGAAAGCCATCACGGAAGCATGGGAGGCTGCCCAACAGGCTGATCTATTCCTCGTGCTTGGCTCCTCCCTGCAAGTGTCGCCGGCCAATCAACTGCCGCTTTTCGCCAAACGAAACGGTGCGAAGCTTGTCATCATCAATTGGGAGCCGACTGACTTGGACGATCTCGCCGACGCTGTCATTCACGGCCGGAAAATCGGTGAGGTGCTGAACGAGCTGGAGCGGCAGTTGACGGAGGCGGCGGAATGAACAAAGAAACGATGTTGCAAATGGCGCTCGAATCGATCGGCGATCACTCCCGCATCCGCCATTGGCGCCGCGTCTCAGGCGGGGACATCAATGACGCCTATCGCGTCCAAAGCGGC
Source organism: Geobacillus sp. Manikaran-105 (assembly GCF_002809955.1). Lineage (NCBI taxonomy): Bacteria > Bacillati > Bacillota > Bacilli > Caryophanales > Anoxybacillaceae > Geobacillus > Geobacillus sp. Manikaran-105. The sequence goes on along the minus strand of NZ_PIJG01000020.1, from coordinate 3,518 downwards.
AAGCAAACGTACTTTATCAAAATGCAACGTTTCCCGCCGAGTGGATTTTTCGCTGCCGAACAGATGGGCCTCGAGCTGATCAGGCAAGCACGCGCCATCAACGTTCCGCATACCTTCGGCTTCGGGGAAGCGAACGGCTGGGGCTGGCTCGTCTTGGAATGGGTCGAAGGAGCAGAAACGGAACGGACGGCCGAACAGCTCGGACACGGCCTTGCCCGCCTCCATCAATGCCGCGGCCCGGCGTTTGGCCTTGACCGCGATACGTACATCGGGACGCTGCCGCAGCGCAACGGCTGGTACGGCCGCTGGCCCGACTATTACCGCGCCGCCCGCCTTAGACCACAAATGACGCGGGCGGCGGAGAGAGGCCTCCTGCCCGCCAAGCGGCACAAACGTCTCGAATGGCTGCTCGAGCGGCTTGACCAATGGCTTCCGGATGACTGTTTCCCGTCGCTGTTGCACGGCGATTTATGGAGCGGCAACTGGATTCCGGGGCCAGACGGAGTGCCGTATTTGATCGATCCGTCTGTTTTATATGGCCATCATGAGTTTGAGATCGCGTTTACCGAGCTGTTTGGCGGCTTTCCGATCCGGTTTTATGAAAGCTATCGCGAGCTTATGCCGCTCTCGGCTGATTATCATGACCGAAAACCACTCTACCAGCTGTTTTACTTGCTCGTTCATCTCCATTTATTCGGCGAAACATACGGCAACGCGGTCGACCGCGTGTTAGAACGGTATGCGGGGGAGTAGTTTCTCCTGCTTTCCCCGCACCATCTTTATTCAGCACGGATCGCTTCGAGCAGCGCATCCCCGCTTTCGCTCACGCGCACATAGGCAAACCGAACATTCTCTTGCCGTGTCATCCCCGTTTTTTCCGGAATGAAATACGATTCAATGCCATACACGACTTGCGGGCCGTGGAACGTGCCGGTGATGATCACATCCCCAGGCTGCGGCGTGTATCCCGGCCTTTTGTTTCCATTCACCATATATACGCCAGCCAAACGATGCACCCCATCCGCTCCTTTTCGCAGCCCAACTTGCACCCGTCCGCTTCCATCAAGCGACGGAATGGTGGAAATATCGTACCGAAGCTGAATATAATCCCCTTGCAGCATGGAACGCGGATCCACCGGCTCAAGCTCCAGCTTTACGACATCACCATATCGCAGCAATCGCTCTTTTTGCCACACGGTATAACCTAAAAATGAAAATTGAGCGATCACGACTATGAGCGTCCACAATGAAACGCGCCGCCCCCAGCGCACTCCCTTGGCCCATGTGAAGCCATTCCGTTTCTCGAGCCACAATGTCCATGCAAGCAACGCCACGCCTGCCGCCAGCAAGCTGATCGATTTATGAAGCAAATTCCAGGCGAACTCGTAATATTTCAGCACGAGATAAAGCGCCGTGTACACCCAAGCGGTCTTCCGCTCCAGTTGCCGACCGCGGAAAAGAAAGAAGGCAAGCGCCAAGACCATGACGATATTCAACGCCACGTACAGTCCATCAGCCGCAAATACATCGGCGCTCGTCGCACCCCCTAGCGCTCCGAACGCCAAGACAAGCGGAGTGAGAAACGGCGTTCCGCGAAAGCGGCCATACGCATACAAACAAACGTTCACCAAAGCCAAGGTGAGCAACACCGTCCGGCCGTCATCCATCGCCGAACTTAAGGCGATCCCGAAATAGACCGTCAGCGCCGCCGTCGTCAACCGGCGCACTCCGCTGTCTGATGACCGGATGATGCCAATCGCAAGCCCAATGGCATAGAGGAACAGAGCCAGCCGCGAGACCTCCCCCGCCATCGCCACCCCGAGCCCATAACCAACAGCCAGCAGAGTATAACGAACGACCGCATTCCAATGCCGGCCCAATGAGGCGGGAACGACAAATCCAAAGATGGAAATGAAAAAGAGCACATAAGGCGACCATGACTCTGTCCAAAGAAAATACAAGCCAAGCAGGCTTTGGATGGCCAACGCGGAAGCCGCAAGTGTGACAATCGCCTGAAACGCCGCCAAAAACCATTTCCCGGCTTTCGTCTTTGCTGAAAACAGCCCCGTGCGCCGCAATAGCACAACGCCCCCGTACAACACGGCAGCAGCCGCCACGAGCCCAATGAGAAGCAACCATGTTCCATAATGATCAGCGAGCAAGCGAATGTATTGAATGAACAAAAACAGTCCAGCAAACAAACTCGTCAACAACACATACAACCGCTGCTTGGCGATGACAAGAAAATAATAAAGCAACACAGCGAGCAACACGGCATACACGTATGGCCACCATGCGTCGCGCCCATAGGAAAACCCGGTTATGTCCATCACAAGCAGCCAACCTTGCATGGCTAGGTAAGCGAAACAACGGATGAGCGGTGTCCGAGCAAACACAACGAGCGCACCGTTTACGATCACAAATAACGACAGCACGCCAAACGAAGACCATTCCGTCCACTCAATCCGATAAGCGGACGGAAAATAATAAAACCAGCACGCAAGCTGCAACAACACAAGCGCGATCACCGACAGAGCCCGTTCTTTTGTCAGCAGCGCCAACAAAGCGGTTGGCGCAAGCCAGACAAGAAACAGCCAATAACTGTCCGCATGCGAGTTGTACATTTGACCGACCAACGCCAACGCAATGCCAAATGACAACACTCCGCTGATCAACATCCAACGCCCTAAGAAACGACGGCGGCCCCAAAGCGCCGCGCTTGCGATGTAAAACACCGCCATCATGCCGATGCTGATCCCGACTTTCACCTCTCGCCCCATCTCCGGCCAATTGGCGGCAAAAAAATACACCATCCCGGCAATCATGCACAAAAACGCCAACGCATACCCCGTTTTCACGACGCGGGCCGCCATATCGCTTCCTCCCTTGTGACTCGGATCTTTCTCTCTATAAAATATGCTGAAAAAGCTGTCTAGAAGACCAGTGAAAACACGCCTTATTCCATCGTATTTTCCTAGTTGCCGCTCACCCTTTAGACTGTTTTCTTTATTGCAGTACAGGACACTATGGTTGGAGATCATTTTTTAAGTGGAAAATGTCCATATCATGCTCTGCCACTTTTTTGATCAAATAGTTGATCGATGACTGTTGCGAAGAGAACTGCCGCGAAGCCATGTCAAGAGCGGCCTGATGCTTATGGAGCATGTTCTCGATATAGCGAAAGTGGCTCCGCATTTCTAGTGTGAGGTTGTCAACTTTTTCTTCGACCCGTTCAACTTTCCCTTCAAGCCGTTGCTGTCCTTCTTTCAATGTTTGCACATCGCCTTTGACCGCGTTCATATCCACCTTTAATGTGCGCACATCCTCCTCAACCCGGTGAAGCCGTTGGTCCAAGCGGGCTTGTCCCTCCTGTAACAACTGCACTTCATCTACCAAACGCGCCTGGCCTTCCTTGAGCRCTTGCACCTCGCCTTCGAGGCGCGCTTGCCCTTCCTTGAGCGCTTGCACCTCGCCTTCGAGGCGCGCTTGCCCTTCCTTGAGCGCTTGCACCTCGCCTT
>NZ_PIJG01000019.1:0-45401 GCF_002809955.1 Geobacillus sp. Manikaran-105 | reverse complement strand
GGGAAACACCCGTTCCCATCCCGAACACGGAAGTTAAGCCCTCCAGCGCCGATGGTAGTTGGGGCCAGCGCCCCTGCAAGAGTAGGTCGCTGCTAGGCAGGCAAAAATGAGGGAGCTGTTTGGTTCTCTCATTTTTTTGCCTATTTCAAATGAGTCATTTTGAATGACGCCATTTTTAATCCTCTCCCCCAAAATGTAAAGCGTGATCATCGTTTCCTAGACCCCCTTTTTCATAAAAGCGATAGGAAACGGAAACTCGCGAAAGGGTGTCCTGCACGGCATGGGACACCCTCTTTTTTTATATGCGGCGGTTGACGGTCTGCTGCCTATTGGGACGATCATTCCCCTTTTTTAATCATAATTTTCTTTTTGGGTTCTTCGGGAATGAGGCGATGCAAGTGAATGAAGAGCAGGCCGTGATGGTATGTCGCTTCAATGCGGTCCTCTTTGACCGGGAATGGCAGTGGAACGGTTTTTTCAAACCGGCCTTGGAAAATGCCTTCTTCTACTAATTCAAACCCTTTAAAGTTGAGATTGACTGTCGCCTTCACTTCCAGCGTTTTGTATGATACATACACTTCCGCGTCCTCGATTTTTTCCAGTCCGGGAAGGCTAATGACGATGAGCAGTTCGTTGTCTTTCTTGTATAGGTTCATGCCGGATGATGATTTGTTTGCCGACGGCAGCAACGGCTGAATGCTCCCCCAAAAATCGGTTTGGAAAAACTGCTGCCAATGCTTTGTCCAATCGGAAAACGGTGTGAACGGGTTTTGATCAGCCATGGCGTTTCCCTCCTCTGCTCCTTCATCATATGCCGCCCTGTCTGTTTGGTGATTGATAAAATACGAACATTTCCTTTTCAAAAATATTAAATGTTCGATTTTGCCTTGACACTTTGTTTCAAAACTTGTTAATATAAAAGTAACTTCATAGTGTATCGCAATGTCCCTCATATAATTTTGGGAATATGGCCCAAAAGTCTCTACCCAATCACCGTAAATGATTGGACTATGAGGGAAAGGATCGGTTTTGGCTTTTTTTCGATCAGCAACTGTCAAAGCCCAGAACGATGCTTTCCCTCGTTTATAAGCGGGAATGTATGTTCTGGGCTTTATTGTTTTGCATTAAAGGGGTGGAACGTATGAGCCCGATCGTCGGGGTTGTGATGGGAAGCCATTCGGATTGGGAAACGATGCGGCATGCTTGCGCTGTTCTTGAGGAATTGGGGATTCCGTTTGAGAAAAAAGTCGTGTCGGCGCATCGGACGCCGGATGAGATGTTTCGGTATGCAGAAACGGCGGAGGAGAGGGGCATTAAAGTCATTATTGCTGGGGCCGGCGGTGCGGCTCATTTGCCGGGGATGATTGCGGCGAAAACGACGCTGCCGGTGATTGGGGTTCCTGTGCAGTCGAAGGCGTTGAACGGTTTGGATTCATTATTGTCGATCGTGCAAATGCCGGGTGGGGTGCCGGTGGCGACGGTGGCGATCGGCAAGGCGGGGGCGACGAACGCCGGGTTGCTCGCGGTGTCGATCGTTGGACTGTTTGAGCCGCGCTATATGGAGGCGCTCAAAGCGCGGCGGGAAGCGATTCGAAAACAAGTCGTGGAAAGCAGTGATCAGCTTGGCTAAGCGGTGGATTGTTCCCGGACAGACGATCGGCATGATCGGTGGGGGGCAGCTCGGGCGGATGATGGCTTTGGCGGCGCGTGAGATGGGGTTTCGCATCGCCGTGCTGGATCCGACGCCTGATTCCCCGTGCGGGCAAGTGGCCGATGTGGAAATCACCGCGCCGTACCATGATTTGGATGCGATAGCTGAACTGGCGCGCGTGAGCGATGTCATTACGTACGAATTTGAAAATATCGATGCGCAGGCGCTTGAGTGGCTGGAGGCAAACGCCTATGTCCCGCAAGGAAGCCGGCTGCTGGCGGTGACGCAAGACCGGGCGCTGGAGAAAGCGGCGATTGTCGAAGCCGGGTTGCCGGTGGCGCCGTATAGGGAAGTGGACGGATGGGATGAGTTGGAACAGGCCGTTGCCATGACCGGCTTTCCGTGCGTCTTGAAAACGCGGCGCGGCGGTTATGACGGCAAAGGGCAATATGTGCTGCGCGGCGAAGGCGATCTAGCCAAAGCGGCTGATTTGCTTGGACTTGGCCCATGCATTTTGGAAGGCTGGGTGCCGTTTGTGAAAGAAATGTCGGTCATTGTCGCCCGCAACCTCGATGGTGAGACGGCTGTTTTTCCAGTGGCGGAAAATATTCATATCGAGAACATTTTGCATCAAACGATCGTTCCGGCCCGAATTCCGGAAAGCGTGCAAGAGCGGGCCATTCGCTACGCGGAAGTGTTGGCCGCATCGTTTTCGCTCGTTGGGACGCTGGCGGTGGAAATGTTTTTGACGGCGGACGGGGATATTTATATTAATGAGTTGGCCCCTAGACCGCACAACTCGGGTCATTATACAATCAATGCATGTGCGACGTCGCAGTTCGCCCAGCACATCCGCGCTGTTTGCAACTGGCCGCTCGGCTCGACGGAGTTGTTAAAGCCGGCTGTGATGGTGAACCTTTTAGGGGAGCACGTCGGACCGGCCATCGGGCAGATCGGGGCGCTCGGCGGCGCAGCCTATCTCCATTTATACGGCAAGCATGAGGCGAAGCCGAAGCGAAAAATGGGCCATGTGACCGTACTGGCGGACGATGTTGAGGAAGCGCTGAGGCGAATCGAGTCGTGGCAAATTTGGCAAGATCGGAGGCTGGAACGAAGATGATTGAACGCTACACGAGACCGGAAATGGGAGCCATTTGGACGGAGGAAAACCGCTTTAAGGCGTGGCTTGAGGTGGAGTTGCTTGCCTGCGAAGCGTGGGCCGAACTTGGCGTCATTCCGAAAGAGGACGTCCGCCGCTTGCGGGAAAACGCGTCGTTTGACATCCGCCGCATTAAGGAAATCGAAGAAGAAACGCGCCATGATGTCGTAGCGTTTACGCGGGCGGTTTCGGAGACCCTCGGCGAGGAACGGAAATGGGTGCATTATGGTCTCACGTCGACCGATGTCGTCGATACGGCGCTCGGCTACTTGTTAAAGCAGGCGAACGCGATTTTGCGGCGCGATTTGGAAAACTTCATTCAAGTATTGAAAGAGAAAGCGCGCGAACATAAATATACGGTCATGATGGGGCGCACGCACGGCGTTCATGCCGAACCGACGACGTTCGGGCTGAAGCTGGCGCTTTGGTATGCCGAAATGCTCCGGAATTTGGAGCGGTTTGAACAAGCAGCCAAGATGGTGGAAGTCGGGAAAATTTCCGGAGCGGTCGGCACGTATGCCAACATTGACCCGTTTGTCGAGCAATATGTGTGCGAGAAGCTCGGACTGACGCCGGCGCCGATTTCGACGCAGACGCTGCAGCGCGACCGCCACGCTTACTATATGGCGACGCTCGCGCTCATCGCGACATCGATTGAAAAGTTCGCCGTTGAGATTCGCGGCCTGCAAAAAAGCGAGGTTCGTGAAGTCGAGGAGTTTTTCGCGAAAGGGCAAAAAGGCTCATCAGCGATGCCGCATAAGCGCAATCCGATCGGTTCGGAAAATATGACCGGCATGGCGCGCGTCATTCGCGGGTATATGGTGACGGCGTATGAAAATGTGCCGCTTTGGCATGAGCGCGACATTTCCCATTCGTCGGCTGAGCGCATCATTTTGCCGGACGCGACGATCGCGTTGAACTATATGTTGAATCGGTTCGCGAACATTGTGAAAAACTTGTTGGTCTACCCGGAAAATATGAAGAAAAATATGGAGCGCACGTTCGGGCTCATTTACTCGCAACGCGTGTTGCTCGCTTTGATTGACAAAGGGATGACGCGCGAGGAAGCGTACGATTTGGTGCAGCCGAAAGCGATGGAAGCGTGGGAGCGACAAGTGCCGTTCCGCTCGCTGCTTGAGGCGGATGAGCGGATTACAAGCCGGCTCACCAAAGAGGAACTCGATGATTGCTTTGACTACCGCCATCATTTGAAACACGTCGATACGATTTTTGCCCGTTTAGGATTGGATTGAGCAGAAAACGGCTGGCTTTGGGCCAGCCGTCCGAACGGAAAATTTTCAATCTTCTGGATAACGGAGGCGTTCATCATGCCGACAAAACAACAGCTGCTGTACGAAGGGAAAGCGAAAAAGATTTACGCGACCGATGCGCCGGGCGTGCTTTGGGTCGAGTACAAAGACAGTGCGACCGCATTTAACGGCGGGAAAAAGGCGACGATCGCCGGCAAGGGGCGGCTCAATAACGAGATTTCCAGCTTGTTGTTTTTGAAGCTGCGCGAAGCCGGCATCGCCAATCATTTTCTTGAAAAGCTGTCGCCGACCGAGCAGCTCGTCCAACAGGTTACGATCATTCCGCTTGAGGTGGTCGTGCGCAATGTTGTAGCGGGCAGCTTAGCGAAACGCATCGGCTTGGCGGAGGGAACGCCGCTTGAGGCGCCGCTTGTCGAGTTTTACTACAAAAACGATGATCTTGGCGACCCGCTGCTCGTGGAAGACCATATTGCGATTTTAAAACTTGCCAGCCGCGAGGAGATTGACCAGTTGAAACGCGAAGCGCTCAAGGTGAACGACGTGCTGGGCGCCCATTTTGCGGAACGAAAGGTGAGATTAATTGATTTTAAGCTGGAGTTCGGCCGCACGGCGGACGGGGCGATTGTTTTAGCCGACGAGATTTCGCCCGATACGTGCCGGCTGTGGGACGCTGACACGAACGAGAAGCTCGATAAAGACGTGTTCCGCCGCGACTTGGGCAGTTTGACGGACGCATACGAAGTCATTTTACAACGGTTAGGGGGAGAATCGGCATGTACAAAGTAAAAGTGTATGTCACGTTGCGAGAGAGTGTGTTGGATCCGCAAGGGACCGCGGTGAAAGGGGCGCTGCACAGCTTGTCATATACGGAAGTGAAAGATGTACGAATCGGGAAGTTCATGGAGCTTGTGATGGAAGAGAGCGGCCGCGACATCAACGAGCTCGTTCGCGAGATGTGCGAAAAGCTGCTCGCCAATCCGGTGATTGAAGATTACCGCTATGAAATTGAGGAGGCCGTCGCCCGATGAAGTTTGCCGTCGTTGTATTTCCGGGATCGAATTGCGACGTCGACATGTATCATGCGATCGCCGATGAGCTTGGCGAGGAAGTCGAGTACGTCTGGCATGATGAGGACAACTTGGACCGGTTTGACGCCGTTTTGCTTCCGGGCGGATTTTCGTACGGCGATTACTTGCGTTCCGGAGCGATCGCCCGCTTTTCGAAAGTAATGGCTGCCGTCAAACAGGCGGCTGATGCCGGAAAACCGGTGCTTGGCGTGTGCAACGGGTTTCAAATTTTGCTTGAAGCCGGCTTGCTTCCTGGGGCGATGCGCCGCAATCAAGGGTTGAAGTTCATCTGCCGGCCGGTGCAGCTTGTGGTGGAAAACAATGGGACGATGTTTACATCCGCCTACGAAAAAGGGGAAGTCATTACGATTCCGATCGCCCATGGCGAAGGGAATTATTATTGCGATGAACAGACGCTCGAGCGCTTAGTGGAAAACAAGCAAATCGTGTTCCGCTACCATGGGGAAAACCCGAACGGCAGCCTCATGGATATTGCCGGCATCGTCAATGAGCGGGGCAATGTGCTTGGCATGATGCCGCATCCGGAGCGGGCGGTCGACGCCTTGCTCGGCAGCGCGGACGGGCTGAAACTATTTCGATCGATCGTCAACTATTGGAGGGAGACGCATGTCGTTACTGCTTGAGCCGAGCGCGGCGATGATCAAAGAACAACAATTGTACCGCGAGATGGGATTGACGGATGACGAATTTGCGCGCATTGAGGCGATTTTAGGAAGGCTGCCGAACTACACGGAAACCGGCATTTTTTCGGTAATGTGGTCGGAGCACTGCAGCTATAAAAACTCGAAGCCGGTGCTGAAAAAATTCCCGACCGACGGCCCGCACGTGCTGCAGGGGCCGGGCGAAGGCGCCGGGATCGTCGACATCGGCGACGGGTTGGCGGTGGCGTTTAAAATCGAAAGCCACAATCACCCGTCGGCGATCGAGCCGTATCAAGGGGCGGCGACCGGGGTCGGCGGCATCATCCGCGACGTCTTTTCGATGGGGGCGCGGCCGATCGCGCTGCTCAATTCACTTCGGTTTGGCGAACTGACGTCGCCGCGCGTCAAATATTTGTTCGAGCAGGTCGTCGCCGGCATTGCCGGGTACGGCAACTGCGTCGGCATCCCGACGGTCGGCGGTGAAGTGCAGTTTGATCCGTCGTATGAAGGGAATCCGCTTGTCAACGCCATGTGCGTCGGGATCATCCGCCATGAGGATATTCAGCGCGGCATTGCGACTGGAGTCGGCAACACGGTCATGTACGTCGGGGCGAAAACGGGCCGCGACGGCATCCACGGGGCGACGTTTGCATCGGAAGAGTTGAGCGAACAGTCGGAAGCAAAGCGCCCGGCCGTGCAAGTCGGCGATCCGTTTATGGAAAAACTGCTGCTGGAGGCGTGTTTGGAAGCAGTCAAGTCGGATGCGTTAGTCGGCATTCAAGATATGGGGGCGGCAGGGCTCACGAGTTCATCCGCCGAAATGGCAAGCAAAGGCGGATTTGGCATTGAAATGAATTTGGATCTCGTCCCGCAGCGCGAGACCGGCATGACGCCGTATGAAATGATGCTGTCTGAATCGCAGGAGCGGATGCTGCTTGTCGTCAAGCAAGGGCGGGAAGACGAAATCGCCGCGATTTTTGCCAAGTATGGGTTGGAAGCAAAAGCGATCGGCAAAGTGACCGATGACAAAATGCTTCGTCTCTGGTTCCGCGGCGAGGTGGCGGCGGAAATTCCGGTGGACGCGCTGGCGAAAGACGCGCCGGTTTACCATAAGCCGTCGAAAGAGCCGGTTTACTACCGCGAATTTCAAGCGATGCCGCCGTATATTCCGCACATCGAAGACTACAACCAAACATTGCTCGGGCTCCTCGCCCAACCGACGATCGCGAGCAAAGAATGGGTGTATGACCAGTACGACTACATGGTGCGGACGAATACGGTCGTCGCCCCCGGATCGGACGCGGCCGTCGTGCGCATCCGTGGCACGAACAAGGCGCTTGCGCTCACCACGGATTGCAATTCGCGCTACTTGTACTTGGATCCGGAAGTGGGCGGGAAAATCGCCGTCGCCGAGGCGGCGCGCAACGTCGTTTGTTCGGGGGCGAAGCCGCTCGCGATTACGGACTGCCTTAACTTTGGCAGCCCGGAAAAGCCGGAGATTTTCTGGCAGCTCGAAAAAGCGGTCGACGGGATGAGCGAGGCGTGCCGGGCGCTCGGGACGCCGGTGGTGAGCGGCAACGTCTCGCTGTACAATGAAACGAACGGTGTGGCCGTCTACCCGACACCGGTCGTCGGCATGGTCGGGCTCATTGAGGACCTTTCGCATATTACCACCCAGCTATTTAAGCAAGTGGGCGACCTCATTTACGTGATCGGCGAGGCGAAGCCGGAGTTTGGCGGCAGCGAGCTGCAAAAATGGCTGGAAGGCCGCATTTTCGGAAAAGCACCGGAGATTGACTTAGAGGTGGAGGCAAGACGCCAGCGCCAGCTGCTGGCGGCGATCCGCGCTGGGGTCGTGGCGTCGGCGCATGATGTGGCGGAAGGTGGGTTGGCGGTCGCGTTGGCGGAGTGCCTGATGGGGGCTTTAGGGCTTGGCGCCAAGGTGACGGTCGGCGGCGACCTCGTCAGTGAACTGTTCGGCGAAACGCAATCGCGCTTTGTTGTTTCAGTGAAAAAAGAACATCAGGAAGCGTTTGAACAGCTCGTGGAAGCGAAGCGAATCGGCGAAGTGACAGGCGACGGCATCTTGACAGTGAACGGGGAACAGGGGGAAACGGTCATCCGCCTTTCGGTTGACGAGATGCGAAACGTCTGGAAAGGGGCTATTCCATGCTTGCTGAAATCAAAGGATTGAACGAGGAGTGCGGCATTTTCGGCATTTGGGGGCATGAAGACGCCGCCCGGCTCACATATTACGGGCTTCACAGCCTGCAACACCGTGGGCAGGAAGGGGCCGGCATCGTGGCGGCGCATAACGGGAGCTTATCCGGTCATAAAGGGCTGGGGCTGGTGACGGACGTGTTTCAAAGCGGCACGCTCGATGCACTCAAAGGGGCGGCGGCCATCGGTCATGTCCGCTATTCGACGGCGGGCGGGGGCGGCTATGAAAACGTGCAGCCGCTCTTGTTCCGCTCGCAAACCGGATCGATGGCGCTCGCCCATAACGGCAACTTGACGAACGCCATCGAGTTGAAGCTCGCGCTTGAAGGACAAGGAAGCATTTTTCAGACGACATCGGATACGGAAGTGTTCGCCCATCTCATCCGCCGCAGCCAAGCGCCGACGTTTGTCGGGCAAATGAAAGAGGCGCTCAGCCAGATCGAAGGGGCGTTTGCGTTTTTGTTGCTGACGGAAGAAGCGCTCTATGTGGCGCTTGACCCGCACGGCTTCCGGCCGCTGTCGCTCGGCCGGCTCGGCTCGGCGTATGTCGTGGCGTCGGAAACGTGCGCGTTCGACGTCATCGGCGCCACATACGAGCGGGAAGTGGCGCCTGGGGAATTGCTCATCATCAGTCATGAAGGGGTGCGTTCGGAACGGTTTGCTCCTAGGCAGCCGCGGTCGATTTGCAGCATGGAATACATTTACTTCGCCCGCCCGGACAGCCATGTCGACGGCATCAACGTCCATACGGCCCGCAAAAACTTAGGGAAACGGCTGGCGCTTGAGGCGCCGGCAGAGGCCGACATCGTCACCGGCGTGCCGGACTCGAGCATTTCGGTCGCCATCGGCTATGCGGAAGCGAGCGGCATCCCCTATGAATTAGGGCTCATCAAAAACCGTTACGTCGGCCGGACGTTCATCCAGCCGTCACAAGCGCTTCGTGAGCAAGGCGTGAAAATGAAGCTGTCACCGGTGCGCGGGGTTGTGGCCGGCAAGCGGGTCGTGATGGTCGACGATTCGATCGTGCGCGGGACGACAAGCCGGCGCATCGTCACGATGCTCCGTGAAGCGGGGGCCGTGGAAGTGCATGTGCGCATCAGCGCCCCGCCGATCACCCATCCTTGTTTTTACGGCATTGATACGTCATCAAGGGAAGAATTGATCGCGGCGAAACATTCGGTCGAAGAGATTCGCCGCTTGATCGGTGCGGATTCACTGGCGTTTCTCAGCCAGGAAGGGATGCTTGAGGCGATCGGGCGCCCGGACGTCTCGCCAGAGCGCGGGCAATGTTTGGCATGTTTCACTGGCCAATACCCAACCCGCATCGGCTGGGCTGTCCGACCGTGCTTGACGGTGAAATAACATCGCGATGGAGAACGCGATTTGGTGTGAAGTTGGCTGCATGGCGGCCAAAGGGAGGATGGAATGTGGCAAACGCATATAAAGAAGCAGGGGTTGACATTGAGGCGGGTTACCAAGCGGTCGCTCTCATGAAACAGCACGTGCAAAAAACGATGCGCCCGGAAGTGCTGGGTGGGATCGGCGGCTTTGGCGGTTTGTTCGATATATCGGCGCTTGGCTATCGCCAGCCGGTGCTTGTCTCCGGCACGGATGGCGTCGGCACGAAGCTGAAAGTGGCGTTTTTGCTTGACCGACATGATACAATCGGCATCGACTGCGTCGCGATGTGTGTCAACGATATTCTTGTCCAAGGAGCGGAACCGCTCTTTTTCCTTGACTATATCGCCTGCGGCAAGGCGGTGCCGGAGAAAATCGCCGCCATCGTCAAAGGGGTGGCCGACGGCTGCGTCGAAGCCGGCTGCGCCTTGATCGGCGGGGAAACGGCGGAAATGCCGGGAATGTATGAGGAAAATGAGTATGATTTGGCAGGGTTTGCGGTCGGCATTGCGGAAAAAGAACGATTGGTGACCGGGCAAACGATTCAAGCGAGCGATGTGCTGATCGGACTGCCTTCAAGCGGTCTCCACAGCAACGGCTACTCGCTCGTGCGCCGCATCGTGTTTGACCAAGCGAAGTTGGACGTTGACCGCATTTACGAGCCGCTTGCGGTTCCGCTCGGCGAGGAGTTATTGAAGCCGACACGCATTTATGCGAAACCGTTGCGTTCTTTGCTGCAGACGTTTACGATCAAAGGGATGGCTCATATTACCGGCGGCGGATTTATCGAAAACATTCCGCGCATGCTGCCTTCCGGGCTGGGTGCGCGCATTGAGCGCGGCTCATGGCCGGGGCTGCCGATTTTTGATTTGTTGCGCCAAAACGGCGGGCTTGAGGAAGAAGAGATGTTTTCCGTCTTTAATATGGGCATCGGCCTTGTGATGGCGGTCAGCCCGGAGGCGGCGGACTCGGTTGTCGATGCGCTGGCCCAGCAAGGGGAGGCCGCATACATTATCGGCGAAGTCGTCGAAGGGGAAGGCGTGTCGTTTGCCGGAGGGAACGGCGCATGAAACGGTTGGCGATCTTTGCGTCCGGGAGCGGCACGAACTTTCAAGCGATCGTCGACGCAGCCAAGCGCGGTGAGGTGCCCGCGGAAGTAGCGCTTTTGGTGTGCGACCGCCCGGGGGCGAAAGTCATTGAACGGGCGGCGCGCGAAAACGTGCCGGCGTTCGTGTTTTCGCCGAAAGAGTATCCATCGAAGGCGGCGTTTGAAAGCGAAATTTTGCGCGAGCTGAAGGAGCGGCGCATCGACTGGATTGCGCTCGCCGGCTATATGCGTTTGATCGGGCCAACGTTGCTTTCCGTCTATGAAGGGAAAATCGTCAACATTCATCCATCGCTGCTGCCGGCGTTTCCGGGCAAAGATGCGATCGGCCAGGCGTACCGGGCGGGCGTTTTGGAAACAGGCGTCACCGTCCATTATGTTGATGAAGGGATGGACACCGGGCCGGTCATCGCCCAGTGCGCCGTCCCGATCGTGCCCGGTGAGCCGATCGAGGCGCTTGAGGCGCGCATCCATCAAGTTGAACATGAGCTGTATCCAGCGGTGTTGCGCATGCTGCTAGGGGAGAAGGAACAACAGGAAGAAAGGATCGAGAATGATGGCAGTGAAACGAGCATTGATCAGCGTGTCCAATAAAGAAGGGATCATTCCGTTTGCAAAGCAGTTGGCGGAACTTGGCGTCGACATCATTTCGACCGGCGGGACGAAACGGGCGCTTGAAGAGGCCGGCGTTCCGGTCATTTCGATCTCCGATGTCACCGGGTTTCCGGAAATTTTGGACGGGCGCGTCAAAACGCTGCATCCAGCCATCCATGGCGGCATTTTGGCGGTGCGCAGCGATGAGCGCCACCAAGCGGCGCTTAAAGAGCACGGCATCCGCCCGATTGATTTGGTCGTCGTCAACTTGTACCCGTTCCAGCAAACGATCGCCAAACCGGACGTGACGCTGGCCGAGGCGATTGAAAACATCGATATCGGCGGCCCGACGATGGTGCGGGCGGCGGCGAAAAACTATGCCGATGTCGCGATTGTCGTTGACCCGGCCGACTATCCAATGGTGATCGAAGAGCTGAAAACAACCGGTTCGATCCAAGCAAAGACGCGGCAGCAGCTGGCGGCGAAAGCGTTCCGCCATACGGCGGCGTATGATGCGATGATCGCCGAATATTTGACCGGTCTCACCGGCGAAGAGTATCCGGAAACGCTCACCGTCACCTACACGAAAAAACAGTCGTTGCGCTATGGCGAAAATCCGCATCAATCGGCGGCGTTTTACGCCAAACCGCTCGGCGCGGCGTTCTCGATTGCCAAAGCGGCACAGCTGCACGGAAAAGAGCTGTCGTACAACAACATCAACGACGCCAATGCGGCCATCAACCTCATTCGCGAATTTCAAGAGCCAGCCGCAGCGGCGATCAAACATATGAACCCGTGCGGCGTCGGGGTCGGTGCCACGCTTCTTGAGGCATTTACGAAAGCGTACGAGGCCGATCCGGTCTCGATTTTCGGCGGCATTGTCGCCGTCAACCGGGAAGTGGACAAAGAAACAGCCGAACGGATGCACGACATCTTTTTGGAAATCGTCATCGCCCCATCGTTCAGCGACGAGGCGCTCGCCATTTTGACGAAAAAGAAAAACATCCGCTTGTTGACGCTTGATTTTGCCGCGCCGGACGTTAAGGAAAAAACGCTCGTTTCCGTCAATGGCGGCTTGCTTGTGCAAGAGGCCGATAAGTATACGCTTGAAGACGCCGAATGGAACGTCGTCACGAAACGCGAGCCGACCGAGGCGGAGCGCGAACAGCTTCGATTTGCTTGGAAGGTTGTCAAACATGTGAAATCGAATGCGATTGTACTCGCCAAAAATGGGATGACGGTCGGCGTGGGCGCCGGGCAAATGAATCGAGTCGGCGCGGCCAACATTGCCATTGAACAAGCCGGGGAACAGGCGGTTGGCGCTGTGTTGGCGTCCGATGCGTTCTTCCCGATGGACGACACGGTTGAAGCAGCAGCAAAAGCCGGCATTACCGCGATCATTCAGCCGGGCGGCTCGATTCGCGACGCCGACTCGATTCGCAAAGCGGATGAGTACGGCATGGCCATGGTGTTTACCGGTGTGCGCCATTTCAAACATTAAACGGCGGCAAAAAGGAGAGGAAGACAATGAACGTTCTGGTAGTCGGACGCGGCGGGCGCGAGCATGCCATCGCCTGGAAAGCGGCGCAAAGCCCGCTTGTGGACAAGCTGTACGCGGCGCCAGGCAACCCGGGCATCGGGGAAGTGGCGGAGCTCGTCGACATTGATGAGCTCGATATCGACGCGCTTGTGCAGTTTGCCAAGCAACGCGCAATCGGTTTGACGATCGTTGGGCCGGAAGCGCCGCTGGCTGCCGGCATCGTCGATCGGTTTCTGGCTGAGGGGCTTCGCATTTTCGGCCCAACTCAAGCGGCAGCGCTCATCGAAGGAAGCAAGGCGTTTGCGAAGGAGCTGATGAAGAAATACGGCATCCCAACGGCGGACCATGCGACCTTTGCGTCGTATGAAGAGGCGAAAGCGTACATTGAACAAAAAGGCGCGCCGATCGTCGTGAAAGCGGACGGATTGGCTGCCGGAAAAGGCGTGACCGTCGCCCAAACGGTGGAAGAAGCGCTGGCCGCCGCGAAGGCAGCGCTTGTCGATGGCCAGTTTGGCACAGCCGGCTGCCAAGTCGTGATCGAGGAGTATTTGGAAGGCGAAGAATTTTCGTTTATGGCGTTCGTCAACGGCGAGAAAGTGTATCCACTTGCCATCGCCCAAGACCATAAGCGGGCGTATGACGGGGATGAAGGTCCGAACACCGGTGGGATGGGAGCGTATTCGCCAGTGCCGCAAATCTCAGCGGAGACGGTGAAAACAGCGCTGGAAACGATTTTGCGCCCGGCCGCCAAAGCGTTAGTGGCTGAAGGCCGGCCGTTTACCGGCGTGCTGTATGCTGGGCTGATCGAAACGGCAACCGGGCCGAAAGTGATCGAATTCAACGCCCGTTTTGGCGATCCCGAGGCGCAAGTCGTGCTGCCGCGGCTGAAAACCGATTTGGTTGAAGCGATCCTCGCGGTGATGGAAGGAAAAGAGCTGGCGCTTGAGTGGACGGACGAAGCGGTGCTCGGCGTCGTGCTGGCAGCTAAAGGTTACCCCGGGGCTTACGAGCGCGGGGCCGAAATCCGCGGGTTGGACCGAATCTCCCCTGATGCGTTGTTGTTCCATGCTGGCACCAAACGAGAAGGCGGCGCATGGTACACCAATGGCGGACGCGTTCTCCTGTTAGCGGCCAAAGGGGAGACGCTCGCAAAAGCGAAGGAAAAAGCGTACGAGCAGTTGGCGGCGATCGACTGCGACGGCTTATTTTACCGGCGCGACATCGGCCGGCGCGCTATCGAACGCGCCTCCGCCGCATATACACGTATGAAAGAGCGATAATTCCCCCGATTAACGCGGCCAATACGAACGACATATCGGTCATATATTCCAGCAACATGGTCAATCACTCCTTTGGGTGGAAGGTGTCCCGAATCTGGGACACCTTTTTGGCGTGATAATGGAACAATTCGGGCGGGGTCGAAGCCAACTTTCCTGAGAAGTCCGGGCGGCTCAAGACGCAAGTTCCAAGTAAATGGGCGACAAGGCCGAAGCCAGTTCCCCGCAAAGTGGATGCCTCCGAACTTGACGAGACGCGGTCGCAGCATCTTCGTCCGCCGGCGCAACACGCGCCAGCACGACAGGAAACAGGTGCCATATGCAACCTTGTTCCAAGTTGACCGCATGATGTTCGTTACGTTGGATTGACAACGGCTTCTTTTTGTTCTTCAAGCAGCTGCTGGCGCTGCATGTTGTCAAACAAGGCCGTCAGCGGGCAAAAACGGGTAATCCCTTCACCGACTTTCATGGCCCCAAGCAAAGCGGCGAACAAGTACGATGTGCACCATGGCCGCCGGGCCAGGCGGGCGGTCGCCCACGCGACGACAGTCAAACCGAGCGTAATGCGAATGAGCGCATTCACAATGCCGATATTTGCCATTGGCTTGCCCCTCCTCATCTTTTTATTGTGAAAATCGCTTTCGTACGTTAAAATGATTATATGGAATGATTAGGAAACAAGGGACGGGGTGTCAATGGGCGAACAACGTTACCGCTGGAAAGGCAGCGAACTGCGTGAACAAGCAGCAGTGATTGAAGGCAAACAATCACCAACGAAAGTATTGGTGAATGCGACGTATTTGCACTCGTATTTTCGTGAATGGGTAAAAGGAAATATATGGATTCATGGCGACCGCATCGTGTATGCCGGAGAGCGTCTTCCCGACCGGGTCGACGAGGCGTGTGAGATCGTCGACTGCCGCGGGTATGTGCTCGTTCCCGGCTACATCGAGCCGCATGTCCATCCATTTCAATTATATAATCCCCATTCCTTTGCCCGTTATGCAGCGGCGCGCGGGACGACGACGCTAGTGAACGATAACTTGTTTTTCCTTTTGCATCTGAATGATGACGAGGCGCTTTTGTTTTTGCAACAAATGAATGCGCTTCCAACTTCGGTGTATTGGTGGTGCCGGTTTGATGGCCAAACGGAGCTGGAGCGCGAGGATGAGCAATTGTCCAACGCACGGATCAAACGATGGCTTGACCAGGAAACGGTCCTCCAAGGCGGCGAGCTGACATCATGGCCGAGACTCGTCAGCGGCGATGACATCGTTTTGTATTGGATGCAAGAGGCGAAACGGCGGCGCCGCAAAATCGAAGGGCATTTTCCGGGAGCGTCGGAAAAAACGCTTGTTAAAATGGCGCTGTTTGGCGTGGATGGCGACCATGAGGCCATGACGGGAAAAGAGGTGCGAACCCGTCTTTGGCACGGTTATACGGTCACGCTCCGCCATTCTTCGATTCGTCCGGACTTGCCGGTGCTGCTTGAGGAAATGAAAGCGCTCGGCATTCGGCATTACGACAAATGTTTGTTGACAACCGACGGTTCGCCGCCGTCCTTTTACGAAGGCGGGGTGATCGATTGGCTCATTCGCATCGCCATTGAGCATGGCGTGCCGGTGATCGATGCGTACGCGATGGCGACGCTCAACGCCGCCCGCCATTACGGCATCGAACATCTCCACGGCAGCATCGCGACCGGCCGCATCGCCCATATCAACTTCCTGCGTTCGGCCCACGATCCGACTCCGGTGCAAGTGCTCGCCAAAGGCGAATGGGTGAAGCGCGACGGAGAAGCGCCGATCCCATGGACGGCGCCCGCATGGGAACAGTTCGGCATCCGGCCGCTGTCGCTGTCATGGGAACTCGGGTGGGATGATTTGCAGTTTTCGATGCCGATGGGATTGCGAATGGAAAATGCCGTTATTTTAAAACCGTATTCCGTGTCGATCGATACGTCGCGCGATCGTTTAGGGCATGACCATGATGAGTGTTTTCTGGCCTTGTTTGACCGAAACGGCCGCTGGCGCGTCAATACGATGTTAAAAGGTTTTTCATCGGTGCTTGGCGGGCTGGCGAGTTCTTACTCGAACACCGGGGATTTGATTTTGATCGGCAAGCATAAGGAAGATATGATGCTCGCCTTCCGGCGGATGAAGGAGATCGGCGGCGGCATTGTGCTCGCTGAGGACGGAGAGATTTTGTTTGAGCTCTCGCTTCCTTTAGGCGGCATGATGTCCTCCTTGGAGGTGGATGAATTGATCAACGAAGAAAAAACGTTCGTCCGTTTGTTGCGCGAGCGTGGATATCCGTTCGAAGACCCGGTGTATTCGTTGCTCTTTTTGCAATCGACCCACCTGCCGTATGTGCGCGTCACCCAACGCGGCATTTACGATGTCATGCACAAAACGGTACTCTTTCCTTCGATAATGCGGTAAAATAAAAAAGAAAAAGGTTGTGTGTCCATTGAAACGTTGGCTGTCTGCCATGGGCTGTATGGTGCTGCTCCTTGGTGGGTGCACCGCCCAAAGCGAACCAAAGCCGGCGAAACCACCTGCGCAAGAGCGGCTGCCTCAGCCCCCAGCAGAGGAGAAGGAGAAAGAAACGTTTCCGCTGACCGGGCTGCCGGCGGAAGGGGACGTTCATCAGCGGGTTGTCGGCGTGATGGTCAACAACCATCCGAAGGCGCGCCCGCAGTCGGGATTAAGCAAGGCGGATATCGTGTACGAGGTGCTCGCTGAGGGGGATATCACCCGCTTTTTGGCGCTTTACCAAAGCGAACAGCCGGAACGAGTCGGGCCGGTGCGGAGTGCGCGTGATTATTATATTGATTTGAGCGAGGGCTACAATGCCATTTATGTTTGCCATGGATGGAGCCCGGAAGCGAAAGCGCGGCTCGAGCAGGGGGAAACCGATTATTTGAACGGGCTCTTTTATGACGGAACGCTGTTTAAGCGCGTTTCTTTCCGCAAGGCGCCGCACAACTCGTACATTACGTTTGCCAACATTGAAAAAGGGGCGGAACAAAACGGGTATGCTTGGACGGACGATGTCGCTCCGCTGCCGTTTCGCGCGGACAAACCGAGCGGGGAAAAGGCAGGGACGGTCCGCATCGCCTATTCGCACCGCTCGTACGCCCAAGTGGAATACCGCTATGCTCCGGAACGGCATGGGTATTACCGATACAGCGGCGGCGAGCAGACGGTCGATTACGATACGCGCGACCCGGTTGTGGCGCAAAACGTGATGATCATCGCCGCCCGCCATCAAGTGATCGACAGCCATGGGCGGCGCGACGTTGACCTCACGTCCGGCGGCCAAGGCTATTTGCTGCAAAACGGCATCATCCAGCCGATTGAATGGAAAAATGTCGACGGCCGGCTGCTGCCATACCGCGATGGGGCGCCGGTCGGGTTCGTGCCTGGCAAAACGTGGATCAATATCGTTCCGGAACTGGCGATCGTGCAATGGCGGTGACCCGAAAACGGCCGCCGGCGGGTTTTCCAAACCATAAACATAAAGAGGAGAGCGCCAACAGTCCACCAAATCGTTTTTCGCCAAAGCAAGGAGGAGACAAACATGCAAATCGACAAGCTGCGCGGCAGAGAGCTTGATCAACTGTTTAAAGCCATCTTGTCGCTGCGCGATTTGGAAGAGTGTTACCGTTTTTTCGATGATTTATGCACCGTCAACGAAATTCAGGCGCTTGCCCAACGTCTGGAAGTCGCCCGCATGTTGCGGGAAGGGTATACGTACCATAAAATTGAAACGGAAACCGGAGCGAGCACGGCGACCATTTCGCGCGTCAAACGCTGCCTCAACTATGGAAACGATGCCTATGCCATGGCGCTTGACCGCATTAAAGAGGAACAACCGCAAGAAGAGAATGAAGCGGTGACAGACTAAGCAGGCAAGGAGATTCCTTCCATTCGCAAAGGAACTCCTTTTCTTTTTGCGGATTTGTTATAATGAAACAATGGAGAACGGAGTGGAAGGGGTATTGTCATGGAAGAGATTCGCGCCTGGCGCCATGTGTTTAAGCTCGACCCGAACAAACCGATCGATGATGAGCGCCTTGAGCGCCTTTGCGAGTCGGGGACGGATGCCGTCATCGTCGGCGGAACGGACGGGGTGACGCTCGATGGCGTGCTTGATTTATTGGCCCGCATCCGCCGGTTTTCGGTGCCATGCGCGCTTGAAGTCACAAATCTTGAGGCCTTGACGCCGGGGTTTGATGCGTATTTCATTCCGATCGTGTTAAACAGCCGCCATGTCGACTGGGTGGTGGGCCGCCATCATGAGGCGGTGAAACAATATGGCGAGATCATGAATTGGGATGAGATTTTTGCCGAGGGGTATTGCATTTTAAATCCGGAATGCAAGGCGGCGAAGCTCACCGAAGCCGACGCCGGCCTGAGCGAAGACGATGTGGTGGCCTACGCTCGCCTCGCTCAACATTTGTACAAGCTGCCGATCTTTTATCTTGAATATAGCGGCATATACGGCGACCCCGCCTTGGTGGAAAAAGTGAAACAGGCGCTCGGCGAGACGCAGCTGTTTTATGGCGGCGGCATCACCGCACCGGAGCAGGCGGCTGAGATGGCGCGCCGGGCGGATACTGTTGTTGTCGGCAACGCCGTTTACGAATCGTTTGAACAGGCGCTGCTGACCGTGGACGCCGTAAAGCGGGCGAATGAGGCGAAATAGAACATATGGTGTATTGGTGGTGAAAACAATGAACTTTTTATCGGAACAGCTGCTCGCCCATTTAAACAAAGAGCAACAAGAAGCCGTCAGGACGACGGAAGGCCCGCTGCTCATTATGGCGGGGGCGGGAAGCGGGAAAACGCGGGTGTTGACGCACCGCATCGCCTATTTGATGGCGGAAAAGCATGTGGCGCCGTGGAACATTTTGGCCATTACGTTTACGAACAAGGCGGCGCGCGAAATGCGGGAACGTGTGCAGTCGCTCTTAGGTGGGGCGGCGGAAGACGTCTGGATTTCGACGTTCCACTCGATGTGCGTCCGCATTTTGCGCCGCGACATTGACCGCATCGGCATCAACCGCAATTTTTCCATCCTTGATCCGACGGACCAGCTTTCGGTCATGAAAACGATTTTAAAAGAAAAAAACATAGACCCGAAAAAATTTGAGCCGCGGACGATTTTAGGCACGATCAGCGCGGCGAAAAACGAGCTGTTGCCTCCGGAGCAATTCGCGAAGCGGGCCTCGACGTATTACGAAAAAGTCGTCAGCGATGTGTATCAAGAATACCAACAGCGCCTGCTTCGCAACCATTCGCTCGATTTTGACGATTTGATCATGACGACGATCCAACTGTTTGACCGCGTGCCGGATGTGCTTCACTATTACCAATATAAGTTTCAGTACATCCATATTGATGAGTACCAGGATACGAACCGCGCTCAATATACGCTGGTCAAAAAGCTGGCGGAACGCTTTCAAAACATTTGCGCCGTCGGCGACGCCGACCAATCGATTTATCGGTGGCGCGGGGCGGACATCCAAAACATTTTGTCGTTCGAGCGCGACTATCCGAACGCAAAAGTCATTTTGCTTGAGCAAAACTACCGCTCGACGAAGCGCATTTTGCAAGCGGCGAACGAAGTCATCGAGCATAACGTCAACCGGAAGCCGAAACGGCTTTGGACGGAAAACCCGGAAGGAAAGCCGATTCTTTATTATGAGGCGATGAACGAAGCGGACGAAGCGCAGTTTGTCGCTGGACGCATCCGCGAGGCGGTGGAGCGCGGCGAACGTCGCTACCGTGATTTTGCTGTCTTGTACCGGACGAACGCCCAGTCGCGTGTCATGGAGGAAATGTTGCTGAAAGCGAACATTCCGTATCAAATTGTCGGCGGCTTAAAGTTCTATGACCGGAAAGAAATTAAAGACATTCTCGCCTATTTGCGCGTCATCGCCAATCCGGACGATGATTTAAGCTTGCTTCGCATCATTAACGTGCCAAAACGCGGCATTGGCGCCTCGACGATCGACAAACTCGTCCGCTATGCGGCCGAGCATGAGCTGTCCTTGTTTGAGGCGCTCGGCGAGCTAGAGATGATCGGGCTTGGCGCCAAAGCGGCCGGGGCGCTCGCCGCGTTCCGCAGCCAGCTCGAGCAATGGACGCAGCTGCAAGAATACGTCTCCGTCACCGAACTCGTCGAAGAAGTGCTCGACAAATCGGGCTACCGCGAGATGCTCAAGGCGGAGCGGACGATTGAAGCACAAAGCCGGCTCGAGAACTTGGATGAGTTTTTGTCGGTGACGAAGCATTTTGAAAATGTGAGCGACGATAAATCGCTCATCGCCTTTTTAACCGACTTGGCGCTCATTTCCGATTTGGACGAGCTGAACGGGACGGAACAGGCCGCTGAAGGAGATGCCGTCATGTTGATGACGTTGCATGCCGCCAAAGGGCTCGAGTTTCCGGTCGTCTTTTTGATCGGCATGGAAGAAGGCATTTTCCCGCACAACCGCTCTCTCGAGGATGACGATGAGATGGAAGAAGAACGGCGGCTGGCGTACGTCGGCATCACCCGCGCGGAGGAAGAACTTGTGCTGACGAGCGCGCAAATGCGGACGCTGTTTGGCAACATCCAAATGAACCCGCCGTCGCGCTTTTTGAATGAAATTCCGGCGCATTTGCTTGAGACAGCCTCGCGCCGCCAAGCGGGCGCCTCCCGCCCGGCCGTTTCGCGCCCGCAGGCAAGCGGCGCCGTGGGATCGTGGAAAGTCGGCGATCGGGCGAACCACCGGAAATGGGGCATCGGCACCGTCGTCAGCGTCCGCGGCGGCGGCGACGACCAAGAGCTCGACATCGCCTTCCCGAGCCCGATCGGCATTAAACGGCTGCTTGCCAAATTTGCGCCGATTGAGAAAGTGTAGGAAAGGAGAACAGGTGAACGTATGGACCGCCAACAAGCCGAACGGCGCGCGGCCGAGCTGCGCGAACTGTTGAACCGCTACGGGTACGAATATTATGTGCTTGACCGCCCGTCTGTTCCAGATGCCGAGTATGACCGGTTGATGCAAGAGCTCATCGCCATTGAGGAACAATATCCGGAGCTCAAAACGAGCGATTCGCCAACCCAGCGTATCGGCGGTCCGCCCCTTGAGGCGTTTCGCAAAGTGGCGCATCGCGTTCCGATGATGAGCTTGGCGAACGCGTTTGGCGAAGGAGACTTGCGCGATTTTGACCGCCGCGTCCGTCAGGAAGTCGGGGAAGCGGCGTACGTATGCGAGCTGAAAATCGACGGCCTCGCCGTCTCGGTCCGCTATGAAGACGGCTATTTCGTCCAAGGGGCGACGCGCGGCGACGGGACGACGGGTGAAGACATTACGGAAAATTTGAAAACGATCCGCTCGCTGCCTCTCCGTCTGAAAGAACCGGTGTCGCTTGAAGCGCGCGGCGAGGCGTTTATGCCGAAAGCGTCGTTTTTGCGCTTGAATGAGGAGCGAAAAGCCCGCGGCGAGGAGCTGTTTGCCAACCCGCGCAACGCCGCGGCTGGCTCGCTCCGCCAGCTCGACCCGAAAGTGGCGGCCTCGCGCCAGCTGGATTTGTTTGTATATGGCTTAGCCGACGCCGAGGCGCTCGGCATCGCTTCACACAGCGAAGCGCTTGATTATTTGCAGGCGCTCGGGTTTAAAGTAAACCCAGAGCGACGGCGCTGCGCCAATATCGATGAGGTGATCGCCTTTATCAGCGAGTGGCACGACAAGCGGTCGCAGCTGCCGTATGAGATTGACGGCATCGTTATTAAGGTGGACTCATTCGCCCAGCAACGGGCGCTTGGCGCGACGGCGAAAAGCCCGCGCTGGGCGATTGCCTACAAGTTCCCAGCCGAGGAAGTGGTGACGACGTTAATCGGCATTGAGGTGAACGTCGGCCGCACGGGTGTCGTCACGCCGACGGCGATTTTAGAGCCGGTGCGCGTCGCCGGCACGACGGTGCAGCGCGCCACCCTTCACAATGAAGATTTTATACGGGAAAAAGACATTCGCATCGGCGATGCGGTCATCATTAAAAAAGCGGGCGACATCATCCCGGAAGTGGTCGGCGTCGTCGTTGACCGGCGCGATGGGGATGAAACGCCGTTTGCGATGCCGACGCACTGCCCGGAATGCGAAAGCGAGCTCGTCCGTCTCGAGGGGGAAGTGGCGCTCCGCTGCTTGAACCCGAACTGCCCGGCCCAGCTGCGCGAGCGGCTCATCCATTTTGCCTCAAGGGCGGCGATGAACATCGAGGGTTTGGGCGAAAAAGTCGTCACCCAGCTGTTTAACGCCGGCCTTGTCCGCGATGTCGCCGATTTGTACTGCCTGACGAAGGAACAGCTTGTCGGGTTGGAACGGATGGGGGAAAAGTCGGCGGCCAACTTGCTTGCGGCGATTGAGGCGTCGAAGCAAAACTCGCTTGAACGGCTGCTGTTTGGCCTTGGCATTCGCTACGTCGGAGCGAAAGCCGCCCAACTTTTGGCTGAGCATTTTGAAACGATGGAGCGGCTCGAACGGGCGACGAAAGAGGAGTTGATGGCCGTCCCCGAAATCGGAGAGAAAATGGCGGATGCGATCACGGCGTTCTTCGCCCAACCCGAAGCAACTGAGCTGCTCCAGGAGCTGCGCGCTTACGGTGTCAATATGGCTTACAAAGGGCCGAAGCGGTCGGCTGAAGCGCCTGCTGACTCCGCCTTCGCCGGCAAAACGGTCGTCTTGACCGGCAAGCTCGCGTCGATGTCGCGCAATGAAGCAAAAGAACAAATTGAGCGGCTTGGCGGGCGCGTCACCGGCAGCGTCAGCCGCAGCACCGACCTTGTCATCGCCGGCGAGGATGCCGGATCGAAGCTGGAGAAAGCCCAGCAGCTTGGCATTGAGATTTGGGACGAATCACGATTTTTGCAAGAGATCAACAGGGGGAAACGATGAAACAAATCTCACTACTTCGCAGTTTCGTTGCTTGTCGTTGGACGAATCGGGCCCGAAAGCGGTTGGCCGTTGTCGGGCTCGCTTCGATTTGTTTGTTGTCTGCGTGTGCGCCGAAGTTTGACAAAGGTGAGGAAGTCGTGCAAGACAAAGGAAGCAAAGAGCAAGAAGCGGTCATCCCGAAATACAACATTTCTGATTCGTATTACCGCGTTGTCTTGCCTTTTAAGCCGTCCGGGGCGCGCGGGCGGGTCGTCAACGACGTCAACACCCGGCTTGATGTCGATGAATTTGAAACCGGGCTGATGCGCTTGGCATCTGAGCAATTTTCCCCGGATGAATATTTGTTTCAGGAAGGGCAATATTTGGACAGCGAAACGATCGGGCGCTGGCTCGCCCGCAAGCGGACGGACAGCCAGCTGAAGGCAGAGAAAATGAAACCGGAAGACAACATCGGCTTAAACCCGCCGATCAGCGACAAAGGAACGAATGAGCAAAAAAACAAACAAAGCCCGATTTACCTGGCCAGCATTTTGGAGCACGACTACTTAGTGAAAGTCGATAACGACAAGGTGAAGCTTGGTGGCGTCGCCATCGGCCTGGCGTTAAACTCCGTCCACTATTATTCGACCGAGCAAGGCTATCCGCGCGAGGTCAAAATCAAAGACGATGTCATCGAACGGGAAGGAAAGCGGATCGCCGCCGAGGTGCTGAAGCGGCTGCGGAGCATGAAAGGGCTTGGCAGTGTGCCGATTACGATCGCTTTATACAAACAAGCGCCCCGTTCATCTGTTGTTCCAGGCCACTTTTTCGCCGTCGCCCATGTCGATGAAGGAAGCAGCACCATCGATGATTGGGAGGCGGTAAACGAGGAATATTATTTATTCCCGTCCGATGAGGCGGAAGAGAACCATCGTGATGACTGGCTCAAATTCAACAATTTTAAATCAGATGTTGAAGACTTTTTCCCGAACTACACTGGCATCGTCGGCAGAGGGTTGTACGTCAACGACCAGCTTCAGAAGTTAACGATCAACATTACGATGCCGTTTTACGGCAAAGCGGAAGTGATCGGCTTTACCCAATACGTGACCGGCTTGGTGATGGAAAAATTCCCGGACTACATCACCGTTAATGTCTACATCGCCTCGGCCGGCCAGCCGGAAAGCCTCATCGTGCGCCAGGCGAAAGCAGACGAGCCGTTTGTGCATATTTATCAATAAGGTCGGCATCATCGCGTTATTTGGGATACGGCGAACGGAGTGATCCGAACATTTGATTCTCCAAAAATGAAGGAAGCGGAAAGGGCTGCAGCAGCGGCCCTTTTTTGCGCGAAAAGGCCGTCCGAACGATGGTGGAAAGAACAGGGAGAGCATTGTATAATGACGGTAGGAAAATGAGCGCAGCACTCGAAAACGGATGCAAAACGAGCAACAGGTTATGGCAGGAGGCGGGTGTGAGACTTGAAGGCGATTTGCGTGTTTTGCGGATCAAGCAATGGAAACGATGGGAGATATAAGGAAGCGGCGAAAGCGCTCGGAACGTTTCTCGCCCAAAGCGGCACGACGCTTATTTACGGCGGCGGAAAACGCGGCTTGATGGGGGAAATCGCGGAGGCGGCGCTTCGCCATCAAGGGCGTGTGATCGGCATCATTCCGCAGTTTTTAAAAGACAGGGAAGTGGCGCATGACCGGTTGAGCGAGCTGGTGGTCGTCGATACAATGCACACCCGCAAAGCGAAAATGTATGAGTCGGCCGACGGGTTTATCGCCTTGCCAGGCGGGTATGGGACGTATGAAGAGCTGTTTGAAGTGCTCTCATGGTCGCGCGTCGGCCTCCACCAAAAACCGATTGGCTTGCTTAACGTGGAAGGGTTTTTCGATCCTCTTCTTCATTTGCTTCGGCATACAGTTGACAGCGGATTCGCCGCGCCGGAAGACCTCAAGCTGATCGTCAGCGCCGAAGACGTTCTGACGCTGTATGGACAGATGAACACATTTTGCCGTCGCCGCCACTCTTGACCGTGGACGGGGGAAGCGGCAAGTTGAATTTTTGGATGTATTCCAGCGTCAAAGCATGGGTGTGAGGAATGCGCATCGCGCCGGCTTCGAGATACTGGTCGTCGCGAAAGTTGGAGCGGAGCGTGTAGATGCGGCCGCCGACCCGCTCGGATGCTTCTAAGATGGTGACGCGATGACCCGCCTGCTTCAGCAATGACGCTGCGACAAGTCCGGCCATTCCGGCGCCGATGATGACGATGTGTCGAGGCGCCGCGGTTTTCTTTAAGCCGTTTCGAATGATCGAGATCATCGTTTCCATCGAAAGTTTTGGAGAAACATACGGGTGGGACACGGTTGGACTCCCCCTTTGCCGTTTTCACCGCGCGAGGATGAAGGTGCGGTTATTCCATCTTATTCCGCGGCAAAGGGGAGTATGTGAGAATAGGAATGCCCGTCACGGCTTGGAAACGATATACGTCGCGCCATCGATTTCAATGCGGCGCTGCTCCTGCATTCCCACAAGCCGGCACGAAAACGGGCGCGTCGATGGATGACGGCGGTCAGCCTCATAGAACCGAATCGCAATGCCGCCGACAGCGAGCTCCGCGTATGCTCCCGCCTCATCGCGCCCGACATCGGGTTCGGGCAAGTCAAACAGCCGGCGATAGCCGTTGACCGCCCGCTCGAGACCGAGGGTGTAGAGGCTAATTGACGAGAGCGAAACAGAGCCAATTGGGTGTCTCATGAGCGGCGCCAGCTCGTTCATCCGTACATCATCACGGTCGCCCCACTGAATGAAAAACGGATAGCGAAACACGCCGTCTGTGTCGTCTTCGATAAACAGCATCGACCATGTGAGCCGCTTGCCGTCATCGCGTTCGCGGCTGCCGGGGAGCGGACCGACTGGGGCGAATCCTTTGCTTTTGAGCTGTGCCGCCACCGCTTCGATGTCGTTCGTGCGAAAGGCAAACTGGGAGAAGCCGCTTCCTTCTTGGCGGTGGTCGGCGACAAGCTGAGTGATGAGCGGGTTTCCGCACGTTCTCGCCGTCTGCATATCGGCAATGCCGATCCACTCGATGTAGCGCAAATGCTCTACGTAACATAAGGCGTTGTACGTTCCCCATGACGGATGGCGGCCGCCGTGGATGGCCGCAAGCCCCCATTGTTCAAACGCCATTTTCACTTGCTCCGGTCGTTCGACGAGATGGACGAGATGGTCAAACGCGACATGCATGGCGGTGGCCTCCTCTTTAGATCAATCGATCAGCGGAACAACATTTCTTTCAGTTTGTAAATGATTCGTTCGTTGTCGACGGTGCGGTGGGCGATGAAATTCAAGTCCAGTTTGATGTCTTCGATTTGGGCGGACAATTGTTCGTAACGGGAGTCCATTTTTTGTTCGAGGCGGTCCACCGTTTGTTTCAATGAGGCAAATTCCTGGTGAAGCTGGTGGACGTCAGCGGCGAGAGCTTCCAGTTTGGCGTCTGTTTCGTCTTGGCGGTGGAGAAGAGCGGCCACGATGCCGTTCAATTCCTTTTGCCCGGCGCGAAGCGAATCTTGTTCTTGACGCAGACGCTGTTGTTCCAAACGGATTTCCTGCTGCTCTTTTCGGATTTCTTGTTGTTCTTTTCGAATTTCTTCTTGTTCCTGGCGAATGGCGATTTGTTCCCGCTCGAGCCGCTCTTGGCCTTCTACGAGCTTTTGCAGCGTGCCATCCATGGCGCTTAGGCGGTCGAGCACTTGGGCGAGCAAAGCGTCACTCATCGTCATGATTCCCCCTTTTTCGTCCGTTACAGCCATTATAGTACATATGTTCGGGATTGTCAATCAAGAAAATTTGAACATCCATGGCGGACAAACTCCTTCATATTCCTTGTTTGTCAAGGATTTATTCCATATCGGTGCAAAAAAATCCTCCCGATTTTTGTCAGGAGGGTTCTCACATGGAAGCGAATACTTTTGGCAATGCGATGAAGAGGTTTGGAAAAATATGAGGGCAAATCGTTTCATCTTTATAGTGCACTTGCACTTGGTGAAACTTTTGATCTTGCAAGGCATATTTTTCGACGGTCTCATGAACCGGATCGACAATCCAGTATTCTCTGACACCAGTTTGTTCATAGTTGTGAAACATTTGCATCGCGAATATGTAGATTGATTCTCGCCCAGAACACGCGGCAACTGTTGCTTCATTCGATGAAAGTTTGGTATCATCATGGTATTGTGATAGGTCGAACTCGTTGGAGGTGAAACTATGTCGCGAATTTCCATTGACCAAGTCAAACACGTCGCCGACCTAGCGCGGTTGGCGATTACGGATGAAGAGGCGGAGATGTTTACGAAACAGCTCGATGCGATCATTACGTTTGCCGAGCAGTTGAATGAATTGGATACGGAGAACGTTCCGCCGACTTCGCACGTGCTTGATATGAGAAACGTGATGCGCGAGGATATTCCAGAACCGGGGCTGCCGCGCGAGGAAGTGTTGAAAAACGCGCCGGATCAGCAAGACGGCCAGTTCCGTGTGCCGGCCATTTTAGAGTAAGGAGGGGGATTTATGTCGCTTTTTGACCATTCCGTATCAGAATTACATACGTTGCTGCAGAAAAAAGAAGTGTCGATTTCCGATTTAGTCGACGAATCGTACCGACGCATCGGCGAAGTGGAAGAAAAAGTGCAAGCGTTTTTAACATTAAATGAAGAACAGGCGCGGGCGAAAGCGAAGGAGCTCGATGACCAGCTCGCCAAAGGCGAGGAAACGAATCCGCTGTTCGGCTTGCCGATCGGCATTAAAGACAACATCGTCACAAAAGGATTGCGCACGACATGCGCCAGCAAAATTTTATACAACTTTGACCCGATTTACGACGCGACCGTTATGGAGCGGCTGAACGCTGCGGGCGCCATTACGATCGGGAAGCTGAATATGGACGAGTTCGCCATGGGCTCGTCGACGGAAAACTCTGGCTTTCAGCTGACGCGCAACCCGTGGGACTTAGAGCGCGTTCCGGGCGGCTCGAGCGGCGGTTCGGCGGCGGCGGTGGCGGCAGGGGAAGTGCCGTTTGCTTTAGGTTCGGATACGGGCGGTTCGATCCGCCAGCCGGCGGCGTTTTGCGGGGTTGTTGGTTTGAAGCCGACATACGGCCGCGTCTCGCGCTTTGGCCTCGTCGCGTTTGCCTCGTCGCTGGACCAAATCGGCCCGATTACGCGCACGGTCGAAGACAACGCGTATGTATTGCAAGCGATCGCGGGCGTCGACCCGATGGATTCGACTTCAGCGAACATTCCAGTGCCGAACTATGTGGAGGCGTTAACGGGCGATATCAAAGGATTGAAAATCGCCGTGCCGAACGAATATTTAGGCGAAGGCGTCGATGAAAGCGTGCGCCAGTCGGTGCTTGCGGCGCTTGCCGTGCTTGAGAAGCTCGGTGCAACGTGGGAAGAAGTGTCGCTGCCGCATTCGAAATATGCCTTGGCGACGTACTACTTGCTCGCTTCGTCGGAAGCCTCGGCGAACCTCGCCCGCTTTGACGGCGTCCGCTACGGCTACCGGACGGACAACGCCAAAAACTTGATCGATATGTATAAACTCACACGGAGCGAAGGATTCGGGGCGGAGGTCAAGCGCCGCATTATGCTCGGGACGTTCGCGTTAAGCTCGGGCTATTACGATGCGTATTACAAAAAAGCGCAAAAAGTGCGGACGTTGATCAAACGAGATTTTGAGAACGTCTTTGAGCAATATGACGTCATCATCGGCCCGACGACACCGACGCCGGCGTTTAAAATCGGCGAGAAAACGAGCGACCCGCTGACGATGTACGCAAACGACATTTTAACGATTCCAGTCAACCTGGCGGGCGTGCCGGCCATTTCCGTGCCGTGCGGCTTTGTCGACGGCTTGCCGGTCGGCTTGCAAATCATCGGCAAGCACTTTGATGAAAGCACGGTCTACCGCGTCGCCCACGCCTTTGAACAGGCGACCGACTACCATAAGCAAAAACCGGTGTTGTAAGGGGGGTTAGGTGATGAACTTTGAAACGGTCATCGGACTTGAGGTGCACGTCGAGCTGAAAACGAAATCGAAAATTTTCTCCAGCAGCCCGAACGCGTTTGGGGCGCCCCCGAACACGCAAACGAACGTCATCGACTTAGGGTATCCGGGCGTGCTGCCGGTGTTGAACCGCCAGGCGGTCGAGTTTGCGATGAAAGCAGCGATGGCGTTAAACTGCGAAATCGCGACCGAAACGAAATTCGACCGCAAAAACTATTTTTATCCGGACAACCCGAAAGCGTACCAAATTTCGCAATACGATCAGCCGCTTGGCAAAAACGGCTGGATCGAAATCGAAGTAAACGGAAAAAAGAAAAAAATCGGCATCACCCGCATTCACTTGGAAGAGGACGCGGGCAAATTGACGCATACAGGCGACGGCTATTCGCTCGTGGATTTTAACCGCCAAGGGACGCCGCTCATTGAGATCGTCTCCGAGCCAGACATCCGCTCGCCGGAAGAGGCGTACGCCTACTTGGAAAAATTAAAGGCGATCATCCAATACACGGGCGTCTCCGACTGCAAAATGGAAGAAGGATCGCTCCGCTGCGACGCCAACATTTCGCTCCGGCCGATCGGATCGGACCAATTCGGCACGAAAACGGAGTTGAAAAACTTAAACTCGTTCAACTTCGTCCGCATGGGGCTCGAGTATGAGGCGAAGCGGCAGGAGAAAATTTTGCTCTCGGGCGGCGTCATCCGTCAAGAAACGCGGCGCTTTGATGAAGCGACGAAAACGACCGTTTTGATGCGCGTCAAAGAAGGCTCGGAAGACTATCGCTACTTCCCAGAGCCGGACTTGGTGATGCTCTATATTGACGACGAATGGAAAGAGCGCGTCCGCGCCTCGATTCCGGAGCTGCCGGACGCCCGCCGGAAGCGGTATGTCGAAGAATGGGGCCTGCCGGAATACGACGCCAAAGTGCTCACACTGACAAAAGAAATGGCTGACTTCTTTGAAGCGACCGTCGCCAACGGCGCTGATCCAAAACTGGCGTCGAACTGGCTCATGGTCGAAGTGTCCGGGTACTTAAACGCCGAACAAAAAGAGCTGCATGACATCGCCTTGACGCCGGAAAGCCTAGCAGGCATGATCAAACTCATCCAAAACGGCACGATTTCGTCGAAAATCGCGAAAAAAGTGTTCAAAGAGCTTGTTGAAAAAGGCGGCGACCCAGAGAAAATCGTCAAAGAAAAAGGGCTCGTGCAAATTTCCGACGAGGGAGCGCTGCGCAAAATCGTGCTCGAAGTGCTTGACGCCAACCCGCAGTCGGTCGAAGACTATAAAAACGGCAAAGACCGCGCGCTCGGTTTCCTCGTCGGCCAAGTGATGAAAGCAACGAAAGGGCAAGCGAACCCGCCGCTTGTCAATAAGCTGTTAGTAGAGGAAATTGGAAAACGATAATGAAACAATAGGAGGCCTGCCCACCGGCAGGCTCTGTTTTCAATAAAAATTTTTGCACTATTAAAAAAATATAATTGACAAACGTTGTGATCCAGTGATAGATTCTTTATAAGAAAAACCAATTGATTTAGTAGGATATGAGATCTCGAGGGATCAAAGAGGGGGAGAGGAAACGATGAGCCATGAACAAACTTTCCGCCCGGAAACGCTTGCCATCCATGCCGGGCAAAAACCGGATGCGGAAACGGGAGCGCGGGCGGTGCCCATCTATCAGACGAGTTCGTACGTATTTCGCGACAGCGAGCATGCAGCCAATTTGTTTGGCTTGAAAGAGGAAGGGTTTATTTACACGCGCATTATGAACCCGACGAACGATGTGTTCGAAAAGCGGATCGCGGCGCTTGAAGGCGGCATTGGGGCGCTTGCGCTCTCATCGGGACAGGCGGCAGTGTTTTATTCGCTCATCAACATCGCCTCGGCGGGCGATGAAATCGTGTCGTCGTCGTCCATTTACGGCGGCACGTACAACTTGTTCGCCCATACGCTGCGCAAATTTGGCATTACGGTGAAGTTTGTCGATCCGTCTGACCCGGAAAACTTTGAGAAGGCCATCACCGACAAAACGAAAGCGTTGTTTGCGGAAACGATCGGCAACCCGAAAAACGATGTGCTCGACATTGAAGCGGTAGCTGATATCGCTCATCGCCACGGCATTCCGCTCATCGTTGACAACACGGTGGCCAGCCCCTATTTGTTGCGGCCGATTGAATTCGGCGCCGACATCGTCGTCCACTCAGCGACAAAGTTTATCGGCGGGCACGGCAATTCGATCGGCGGCGTGATTGTCGACAGCGGCAAGTTCGACTGGAAAGGGAGCGGCAAGTTTCCGGAGTTCACCGAACCTGATCCGAGTTATCATGGTTTGGTGTATGTCGATGCTGTCGGGGAAGCAGCGTATATCACGAAAGCGCGTATTCAGCTGTTGCGCGACTTAGGGGCAGCGCTGTCGCCGTTTAATGCGTTTTTGCTGCTGCAAGGGCTGGAGACGCTCCATTTGCGGATGCAGCGCCATAGCGAAAACGCCCTTGCCGTCGCCAAGTTTTTAGAAGAGGAAGAAGCCGTCGAATCGGTCAACTACCCAGGGCTTCCGAGCCATCCGTCGCATGAACTGGCGAAAAAGTATTTGCCGAATGGGCAGGGCGCGATCGTCACGTTTGAAATCAAAGGCGGCGTCGAAGCTGGCAAAAAACTGATCGACTCGGTCAAGCTGTTCTCCCATTTGGCCAACATCGGTGATTCGAAATCGCTCATCATCCACCCGGCCAGCACAACGCACGAGCAGCTGAGCCCGGACGAACAGCTGTCCGCCGGCGTCACCCCGGGCCTTGTGCGCCTGTCCGTCGGCACGGAAGCGATCGACGACATTTTGGACGACTTGCGTCAAGCCATTCGCCAAAGCCAGACGGTGGGGGTGAAGTAGTGGATGCACAAGGAAAGCCACCCGCTTGCTGGGTGGCTTTCGTAAGCGCAGAGACAGACTGTTTTTTTTAATGGGACATCGTCTTACGGTTCCAGATTGGCTTGGTACGCGTACCATCATGTTTACTAGTCGATGCCGGCTCGTTTCCTCCAGGCAGGCAAGCTGGGAACATGGCTTCCTCAAGGTTTGTGTTTTCATGTTGGGGCCAATGGCCCGTCACAACCCTTTCGGCGTCACTTTCTTTTCGACTTTGCGCAGCAGCCAGTCAAAGGCAATCGCTAAGATCGCCGCAGGAATGGCCCCGGCTAAAATCAAGTTTTTATCGGCGATGCGCAAGCCGCGGTCGATCAAGTCGCCAAGACCGCCGGCGCCGATGAAGGTCGCCAAGGCGGCGACGCCGATCGTCAGCACCGTTGCCGTGCGCACGCCAGCCATAATGACGGGAAGCGAGAGAGGAAGCTCCACCATCCATAAAATTTGCCGCGATGTCATCCCCATCCCTCGGCCAGCGTCCACCAGCGCCGGGTCGACGCCGAGAATCCCAGTGTACGTGTTGCGCAAAATCGGAAGCAAGGCGTACAGCGTCAACGCGATGATCGCCGGCAGTTTGCCGATGCCGAAAATCGGAAGCATAAATCCAAGCAAGGCCAGGCTCGGAATTGTCTGAATGATGGCGGCCACGCCGATGATCGGCTCGGCGAGTTTGCGATACCGCGTCAATACGACGCCAAGCGGCACGGCGATGACGATCGCAATGCCCATGGCGATAGCGGATAAGAGCACATGCTCTTGAAAGGCGATCCAAATATCATTCTTTCGTTCGATCAACGTCTGCAATAATTCCATTGTATCCCTCCTTGGCGGAAAAAGCGGCAGCGGATGGCTGCTGCTTCGTCGTGAGAAGTTCAGATAAAAACGGTCATCCCTTTTTATTCGCAAGCAGAACGAATTCCGTTGACAAACCGCTCGAGGCCATTTTTCCTTTTCAACATGAGGCATGTTGTTCAAGCGAGGCGATTGCGGCATCGAGTTTTCCGGCTGTGATTTGCCTGCGCATGTTCCGTTGCCCGTTATGCGTGCTGCTGGAACGTCCACTCAGCGAGTGCGCGCATCATGCTCGAGCGCGTAATACCGCCAACAAGACGGTCGCCGTCGAGCACCGGAATGATGCGCACATCCGAGTCTTGGAACAAAGCAGCGACGTCGGTGACACCCGCTTCTTTTTGTAATGTCGTCACATCGTAATCAGCGATGTCGGCGACTAACAAATGCTCTTCCCGATAGCGCTCCTCGATTTGTTTCAACGTCACGATGCCGAGAAACGAGTGCTTTTTATCGACCACAATCAAACTGTCGACTTTTTTCGCTTTCATCAATCGGAACGCTTCCGCTAAACCGCGGCGCGGCGAGATCGTCGCGACATCAACCGACATTAAATCTTCCGCCGTCGGCACGGCCGTCTGGCGGGTCCGCAGCCGGTCTTCGCCGATAAACTCGCGGACGAACGAGTTCGCCGGCCGCCGAAGCATTTGGTCGGGCGTCGCAAATTGGACGATTTCCCCGTCCTTCATCAAGGCGATCCGATCGGCGATTTTAATCGCTTCGTCCATATCATGGGTGACAAAGACAATCGTTTTCTGAATCTCTTCTTGCAGGCGGACGATGTCATCTTGCAGCTGCTCGCGGCTGATCGGGTCAAGAGCGCTGAACGGCTCATCCATTAAAATAATATCCGGCTCGGCGGCCAAGGCGCGGACGACGCCGACGCGCTGCTGCTGGCCGCCGCTGAGCTCTGACGGGTAGCGGTGCTTGAACGTCGCTGGATCCAATCCGACGAGCTCAAGCAACTCATCGACCCGTTTTTCATAGACGTGTTTTTCCCACTTTTTTAGTTTCGGCACGAGTGCGATGTTTTCCGCGATCGTCATGTGCGGAAACAAGCCGATTTGCTGGATGACGTAGCCGATGTTGCGCCGCAGCTCAACCGGGTCGAGCTCAGAAATGTCTTGCCCGTCGATGTACACTTTGCCCGATGTCGGCTCGATCAGGCGGTTGATCATCCGCATTGTCGTCGTTTTCCCGCACCCGCTCGGCCCGATCAAGGCGACCAGCTCGCCTTTGCGGATTTCAAGATTCATATTTTTTAAGGCGACAAAGCCGTCCTCATACTGTTTCGTCACGTTTTCAAACCGAATCATTGACATTCCTCGCTTTCTAGTCGATCAGTCCTTCCGATTTCAAAAAGTTGATTGCCACCTCACGTGGCTGTTTTCCTTCCAAGTTCACTTGGCCGTTTAGTTCCATCATTTTTTCATCGGTCAAAATGTTGGCCAACTTGTTCAGTTTCTCCTCAAGCACGGGATTGGCATCGAGCACTTCCTGGCGGATGATCGGCACGGAGTGGTATGGCGGAAAGTAGTTCTTATCATCTTTTAGCACGACCAAATCATATTTTTTGATTCTTGCATCAGTCGTATAGGCGGTGATGACGTCAATCTCCCCGTTTTTCGCCGCTTCGTATTGCAGGTCTGGATCGATCGTCACTTTTTTCTTGAACTGAAATCCGTACGCATCGACAAGCCCATCATAGCCGTCGCTTCGCTCAAAAAACTCGGCGTCCGACCCGAAGGTGAGGGAGGACGAGTGTTTGGCCAAATCGGAGTACGTTTTTACCCCGAGCTTTTCCGCCAAGTCTCTGCGCATGGCCAAGGCGTAGGTGTTGTTAAATCCGAGTGGTTTGAGCCAAGCGATGTTGTATTTTTTCTTATATAATTTCTTCGTTTCATTGTAGATTTGTTCGGGCGTCTTTTTAGGATCGTACGGCTGTTTTAAAATGTTTAAGTATCCCGTTCCGGTGTACTCAACGTACATGTCGACATCGCCATTTTCAATGGCTTGCTGCAACATAAACGCGCCGCCTAGACTGTCCTTCACTTCCACATCCAAATCGGTGTTGGCCTTTACATATTCCGCCAACAAATGCGTCAAAATCACCTGCTCGGTAAACTTCTTTCCGCTAATCACA
Organism: Geobacillus sp. Manikaran-105; assembly: GCF_002809955.1. Taxonomy (NCBI): domain Bacteria; kingdom Bacillati; phylum Bacillota; class Bacilli; order Caryophanales; family Anoxybacillaceae; genus Geobacillus; species Geobacillus sp. Manikaran-105. Next base: position 10,549 of record NZ_PIJG01000019.1, on the reverse strand, counting down.
ATTTTTCCTTTCGCATCGCTCGTTCCGTTGCAGGCCGCTAACCCAAACACAAGCCCGACAGCGAGCAAAGATCGAATCCATTTTCGCAACACAATTCCTCCTTTTTCGGCTGTTATCATACAAATAAAGGGGGATGAAAAAAGGCGGCAACAAGACGCGGAGGGGATGAAAAAGCGTCACAAACAAAGGATACCGCAATTTGGGTGCAACTGGCAAATTTGGTATCAGTCGATATGTTTGCCTCTCGCCTGCTCTCGCGGTGATGATGGCCCTCTCCTCCTTGATCCTAAAAAATGCTCCGGAATGCTGGCGAATCCTTCAGAATGCTCCGAATTCGAGATGTTCGAATAAGCCCGCCGTTTATCCATCAACATGCTGGCTATGCATTCCCCCGCGCCGTTGATCGAAAGGTTGGCAGGCTCCATGGCGAAGACGAACGGATCGACACGTGAACAAAAAAAACGGCAGCCCACAGCTGCCGGGTGAAAAAGGAATCCGTGTGGAACGTTTTTTATGGGGAACGCATTAGGCATGAACAAGGCGATGAAGGGTGCTTTCCGTTTTGAAAACGCGGGCGTTCAAGACGTGCAGTCCCGCTTCATGTTCGGCGAGGGCAGGCAGCACTTTGTCTTCGAGGATGGATGTGATATGGGTGAGGTCGCCTTTCATATGGTGAAGGTCGTGCGCCATCGCCTCGTATTTGGCGGTCAGCACTTCTTGCCCATGGCGGAGCGCTTCAACGATCGCCTTCGTTTCATTCGTGCGCTCATCCAGCAAGTCGATTTGTTGCGCAAGCGTGGTCGTCTGCTCGTTCAGTTGGGCGACTTGATGTTCGACAGTGCCCATGCGTTCGTTGAGTTGGGCGACTTGATATTCGACAGTGCCCATGCGTTCGTTGAGTTGGGCGACTTGATGTTCGACAGTGCCCATGCGTTCGTTGAGTTGGGCGACTTGATGTTCGACAGTGCCCATGCGTTCGTTGAGATGAGCAACTTGGTGCTCAAGGTTGCTTGTCCGCTCATTCAACTGAGTGAACTGCTGCTCAAGGGCGCTTGTTCGTTCGTTAAGCTGTGCGACCTGGCGTTCGAGAACGCTCGTGCGCTCATTCAGCTTGGTCATTTGAGCTTCAAGAGCACCTGTTCGTTCATTGAGCTGGGCCACTTGCCCCTCCAAGGCGCCAACCCGTTGCTCGAGCGATTCGACCGCCGCGCGCGTCGCTTTCACTTCATGCAAAATTTCCCGCAGCAACGCTTCCATTCGTTTCACCTCCTTTTCCCCTCTATTTTACAAAAAACGCGCGCCGATGGCGAGAAAAAATAGGAAAACGGTTTTTGCTAGAAAAAGAGCGGAGAAAATCGTTACAATAAACAGTAGGAAAAAACCGAAGCAAAGGTGGACGGAAATGGATGCCACATGGCTCAAACCCATTGTCGAAACCAAATATTTATCGACCGAAAACGCGCACCGCTACCGTGCGATTTTGCGCTATTTCTACATTCAGCACGAGCGGATGCGCCAATATTTGTTTCCAGAAGAAGTGTACGCTTTTTTAAAGCAGCACGAGGAGTTTGCCGATTACACAGAAGATGACTTGCAGCAAGACCTCGACCAGCTCGTGAAATGGAACAACTTGATCGCCCGTCAAGAGACGTCCCACGTGCGGACGATTGAAGAGTTTAAGAAAAAGCGATTCCGCTACCAATGCAGTCCGTACACGGTGGAGATCGAGCGGATGATCCGCACGCTTGAGCAGCTTGGGGATTCGTTCGGAGGATCGCTTGAGAAAACGCGGTTTGACCGCTTGTATGCTTCCCTTTCCCGCATCGAGGCGATCATCGCCTCCGGGTTTCAGGAACAGAGAGATGAAATGTACCAAGTATGGGAAGAGACGTTCGATTATTTCAAGAAAATCATCCAAAATTCCGCAGACTATATGGCCTATTTACATAGCGAAAACGTGGAAGAGCGGATGACGTCTGAGTCGTTTCTCGTCTATAAAGAGCAGTTTACCGCGTATTTGCGCGATTTTATCGTCGCCTTGCAAAAAACGTCGATGCAAATCGAACAATTGCTGGAAAACTTGCCGGAGGATGGGGTTCGGCAGTTCATCGGGCATGTCGTCGACTATGAGCGGTCGATTCCGCGCTTTGCCGATGCGCCGCCGCCGCGTCCGATGCAGATTGAAGAAAAATGGGAGACGTGGCGCAGCTTGTGTGAATGGTTTTTAGGCCGCAACGGGCGCGAGAGTGAGCTTTTGTTTTTGCAATATCAGACGAATGAGGCGATTCGCCGCCTGACGCGCGTCGTGCAGCGGCTTGGCGAGCGGCATCATCATTTTCGCAGCCGCAAAGGCGACTACTTGCATTTGGCGCGGTGGTTTTCCCGCCTTGAATCGATTGAAGAGGCGCATTGTCTGTCGGCGGTCGTGTTCGGCTGTTTCCATACGAAACATCTCGTCGCTGACACGGAAGCGACCGACAACATATACCGCGACGTATGGGACGATCCGCCAGCTGAGTGGGTGACGAAGCCGCGCGTCCGCCATTACGGGGAAAAGAAAAAGCCGCAGGCGATAGAAGATAAAGAGCGGGAGAAAGAAGAAGCGCGCCTCCGCTATTTGGAAGAAAAAGCGCGCGAGGAAGCGGCGCTTAGGCAGCTTGTGACCGACGGGAAAATCGTGCTGGCTGACCTTCCCGAGGTGACTCCATATGTACGAAAAACGCTGCTCGGTTGGATCGCCAAGGCGATGGGGCGCGAGGGGCAAGCTATTAAGACAGAAAACGGGTGGGTGGTCAAGGTGGCGGCGAAAGAGGGGACGATTTGCCTTCGGGCGGAAGACGGGGAACTCGTAATGCCCAACTATGAAATCCACGTGCTGGCAGGAGGTGAATGAGCGTGGAGACGGCGTTTGACGACAAGGCGAAGGAAGCGCTCGCCGCGCTGTTTGAGCAGTTTTGGATCATTCGCGACCAAGAGCCGGATTTGTATCAGCTCATCCGCGAGCGTGAACATGTGTTGAAACGGTATGTGGAGGAGAAGTTTGGGTATCGACTCATCGTCCACCGCTATTTCGCCAAGCTCGAGAAAATTCCCGCCGATCCCGAGCCGTGGATGGGCATCGAGTCGTTCCAAGAGCCGCTCGATTATGCGCTGTTTTGCTGCTTGATGGCGTATTTGGAAGGCAAGGCGGTGGAGGACAAGTTTTTGCTTTCCGACGTGTGCGAAGAAATCCGCGCCATGTACCCAGGGGATTTGCCGGTCGATTGGACGAACTACGCGCATCGGCGCGCGCTCATCCGCGTGTTGAAAACGGCGGAACAAATCGGGCTCGTCCGCCGGATGGACGGGGAGATTGAAGCGTTCGCGCAACATGCGGAGGAAGAAGCGTTGTACGAAGTGCCCGTGCTCGCCCGCTATTTTATGCGTACGCATCCGAAAGATTTGCTTCGGTATGAATCGATTGAGGAGCTGATGGCCGAGGAATGGAAAGCCTCGCCGCAAGATTATCGGCGCCATCGCCTGTACCGGAAGTTGTTTTTATCCCCGGCTGTGCATCGGACGGAAGGCGACGAGAAAGATTTTTACTACTTGCGCAACTTCCGCCATCGGCTGCGCGATGACATCGAAGCGCATACGCCGTTTCGGTACGAGTTGTACAAAAACGCCGCCATGTTGACGTTGCCTGAGCGGCAGGCGCCGTACACGACATTTCCCGACCAGAAAGGAACGTCGGAGATCATCCTTCATTTTTCTGCCTTGGTGCGCGAGCGGCTTCAGGACTATCCGCCGGATGAATACGGCCGCATTCGCTTGACGCCGGAACAGTTTTCCGCTTGGCTTGCCGATTGCCGCCGCCGTTACGGGGCGGGGTGGGGGAAAACGTACCGTGACATGTCGGCCGCCGAGCTCGTCCGCGAGGTGCTTGCGGCGCTTTGCGAATGGCGCATGGCTGATATAGAGCGCGACACAGGAATGATCGTTCTCTATCCGCTTCTCGGACGGGTGGCGGGACGGTATCCAGATGATTTTGACGCAAAAGAGGGGGAGGAACATGGCGAATCCATGGGTGCTTCATCGCGCGGGGCTGATTAATTTTTGGTATTACGACGAGCAATACTTTCACTTCGCTGACGGCAAGCTGCTGTTGCGGGGAAGCAACGGGGCGGGCAAGTCGGTGACGATGCAAAGCTTGATCCCGGTGCTGCTTGACGGCAAGAAGACGCCCGACCGCCTCGATCCGTTCGGCTCGCGGGCGCGGCGGATGGAAGACTACTTGCTTGGAGAAAAAGATGTCGTCAACCGCGACGAGCGAACGGGGTATTTGTTTTTGGAATACAAACGAAAAGCATCCGACCAATACGTCACAACGGGCATCGGCCTGCGCGCGAAGCGGCAAAAAAGCCTCGACTTTTGGGGGTTTGTCCTTTTCGACAACCGCCGCATCGGTCATCATCTTACCCTATATAAAAAAGAAAAAACAGGAGAGAAAATCCCGCTCACGAAACGCGAGCTGGCCGCAGCGCTCGGCGCGGGCGGGACGGTCGTCGACACGCAAAAAGAGTATATGGAGCTCGTCAATAAGCATGTGTTTCGCTTTGAATCGCTCGAGGCGTTTCAAGAATTGATCGAACTGCTCATTCAACTGCGCAGTCCGAAGCTGTCGAAAGACTTTAAGCCGACGGTCATTTATGAGATTTTGGAAAGCTCGCTGCCTCCGTTGACTGATGACGAGCTCCGCCATCTATCGGACACGATCGAAAACATGGACCAAGCCAAGCAGCAGCTTGAGCAGCTCGAGCGTGACGAGCGGGCGTTGAAGCGCCTTTGCGATCAATACCGCCTGTACAACGAATATATGATCGCCGAAAAGGCGGCAGAATACGTAAAAGCGGTCAAACAAGCGGAACAGCTCGCTGCTGAACAACACCGCCTTCACGATGAAGAAGAGCGGGCGCGAACGACGCTTGATGAGCTTGAGGAGTCCATCACCCGCCTCGGCCGCGAGGAAGACGTGCTGCGAGCGCGCGAAATCGACTTGGCTGGCCATGAAGTGTTCCAGCAGGCGGAAAAGTATGAACAGCTGAAAGCCGAACGGCAGCGCCTAGAGGAGCGGCGGGAGCGGCACGAGCAGACGATTGCGGAAAAAGAACGGCAGGAACGTCAGCACCGCCGCCGCCTCGATGAAGCGGAAGCACGGTTGGACGACCTTGAGCGGAAGCTTGAAGACGAGCTGGAGCAGCTGCGTATGGATGCCGACGAAGGATCCTTTTCCTTGCATGAAACGAACGAAGGCGACTTTCACCGCCATCGCCAAAAGGAGCAGGAGTTTTTGTTTGCCGCTTGGAAACAGGAAGCCGACCGCCATATCGAGCGGCTTGAAGGGCTGGCCCGCCTTTGGCGCAGGCATGACGAGGTGAAACGGCGCTATGAGGAAGCGAGCAGCGAAGCGGGCGAACGGCAGCGGGAAATGGACGAATGGCGCCATCAGCAGCGGAAATGGGAAGAGCTGCTCGAGCAGGAGAAAGAGCGGTTTGAACAAGCCGTGCTGGCTTGGATCGGGCAAGGAGACGTCGACATTTCCGAAGCGGATATTCAGTCGTTTTTGCAACAAATGGACGCCCTCTATGAGCAGTATTCGCTCGATGATCTGAAGCGCCCGTTCGTGCAAGCGTATTACGATGCCGTCGGGAAGAAAAAGGATGAGAAATGGCGGCTCGAGCATGACATCCGTCTGTTGGAAGAAAAACGGGCAGAACGTGAAGCCGAACTGCGCCGTTGGCGGGAACAACGCGACCCCGAGCCTGAACGGGATGAACAAACCACTGCCGCCCGGTTGGCGTTGGAGGAGAAAGGCATTCCGTTTGTCCCGCTTTATGCCGCGGTGGAATTTGTCGACGATGTGCCTGATGATGTGCGCGAGCGAATCGAATCGGCGCTTTCGCACGCGGGGCTGCTTGACGCCCTCATTACTGCTCGCGAGATCGACGTCGCCTGCGACCGTGTGCTCATTCCGAAACCGGTCCATATGGCGCACACGCTTGCTGATTATTTGCGCCCAGATGCCAATGCCCCTGTGTCAATGGAGCGGATTGACGAAGTGCTCCGAAGCATCGTCATCACCGATGCCGACCAAGAAGGCGGCATGACGATCGATGAAACGGGGCGCTATTCGCTCGGCCTTGTCCGCGGCCATGCACCGCGGGGATCGAAGGCGGCGTTCATTGGCCGTGCGGCGCGCGAGCGGTGGCGGCTTGAAAACATCGCGGCGCTGGAAGCGGAGATCGCCGCGATGGGGCAAGAGATCGACCGTCTGCGTGGGGCGCATGCGGCCGTGGAAGCGGCCATTCAAGCGCTCGCCGACTGGTTGGCGTCCTTCCCGGCGGACCGCGACGTGCGCACCGCGTTTGACGAAGCGCAAGAAGCGCGCCGCCAAGCGGAAAGCAAAGAGCGGGAATGGAAGCGGCAAGAAGAAAAAGCGGCCCTCCTTGCGCGCGAATGGAAACAAATCAAACAGCAGCTTCGTGACGAATCGGCTGAGCTTGATTTAGCCTTCACCTTGGACGGCTGCGAACAAGCCATGCTCGCCATGAAATCGTACGTCCGCCATTTGCACGAACTCGAAGTGCTTTACCGCGAAACGCGCCATACCGAAGCCGTGATCGCTCAGCAGCGCGAGCAGCTTGCGGTGCTGGAAGCGGAGATCGACGAGGCGAAAGGCGAACGAAATCGACTTCGGGATGAAACCGAGCGGCTCGCCTTGCGAATCGCGGAGATGGAGCGGACGCTCGCACAAATGGGAGCGGATGACATTCGCGCCGAAATCGCCCGCATTCAAGAACGGTTGGCGTCTTTGCGCCGCGAAATTCCGCGCCTTGTCAACGAACGGGCGCGGACGGAACAGCAGCTCATGCGCCTGGCCGAAGAACGGGAAAAAGAGGCGCGGCGGGAAGCGTTCGCCCGCGAGCTCGCCGCGATGTGGGAAAAGTCGTTTGCCCGTGAAGCGGCGCTTGGGCTTGTGGATCTTGATCGTTCCCGCTCCCTCCTGGAGCAGGCGAAAGAAGCGAAACAACGGTACGAAGCAGTGTTAAAAGAGACGCGTTCCTCGCTTCTGGCGCGGCTGAACACCGTCTTTTTCCAAGAGTCGTCCAACTTGACCGAATACCGGGCGTCCTTCGAGCCGCTGGAAGAACAAACAAAGCCCGAATGGACCGCCGCTGCCCCAGACGATGAGATGGCCATGAAAGCCGCGGACTGGCGGGAGAAACAAGAACGGCACGTCATTTACCTCGACTACAAAGGCGAGCGCGCCACGCCGTTTGCGGTGCTGGCGGAAGTGGAGCGCGACATCGTCTTGCAGCACGAGTATATGAAAGAACAAGACCGCGAGCTGTATGAGGACGTCATCTTAAAATCAGTCGGCCGCATTTTGCGCAGCCGCATTCAGCGCGCCGAACGGTGGGTGAATGAGATGAATAAACTGATGGGCGGCCTCGACACATCATCAGGGCTTGTGCTGTCCATTCAATGGAAGCCGAAAACGGCGGAGACGGAAGCGGAGCTCGATACGAAAGAATTGGTGCGCCTGTTGCGGCTCGATCCGCGGCTGCTTAGAGAGGAAGATTTACAGCGAGTGACGAACCATTTCCGCTCGAAAATCGCCCGCGCCCGCGAATTGCTTGAAGAGCGCGGCCAAGGCAGCACGCTCCATCAAATCATTAAAGAAGTGCTCGACTATCGGAAATGGTTTTCCTTCACTTTGTACTATGAAAAAACAAACGAGCCGAAACGCGAGCTGACGAACCACCGCTTTTACCAATTCAGCGGTGGGGAAAAGGCGATGGCGATGTACATTCCGCTTTTCGCCGCGGCGTATTCGCGCTACCAAGAAGCGGGCGATGATGCCCCGTACATCATTTCGCTCGACGAGGCGTTCGCCGGCGTCGATGAAAACAACATCCGCAACCTGTTCGGACTTGTCGAACAGCTCGGCTTTAACTACATCATGAACTCGCAGGCGCTTTGGGGCGACTACGACACCGTGCCCGCGTTGTCCATTTGCGAACTCGTCCGTCCGCGCAATGCGTCGTTTGTGACCGTCATTCATTACCGTTGGAACGGCCGCGTCAAACAGCTGATGGTCAATGATAAAGAATGGGAGACGATCGAGACGTGAGCACGGCCAAGGAGGCGGCTGCCTTTTTCCGCTCTGAACCGGGCTTCCGCCGTCTGTTTATCGAGATGAAGCACAAGTACGAGTCGCTCGGCCGCGTCGGCGGCGCGGTGTCTTTAGAGGCGTTCACCGATGAAGAGCGGGAGGCGGTGGCCGCCTTTTTCGGCAAAGACGTCTCCCGCGTCTCCCTTATCGCGTTTGAAAAACAGCTCGGACAGACGAGGTTTGCGGGCGTTGGGCTTGTCGAGCTGCTTGAACAGTACTTCGGCGCCCCGCTTGTCTCAAACAAAGAACGGCGCCAGGCGGAGGAAGAGGAACGGGATCGTTTTTTTGCGCGTCTGACCGAGGAGCATCATTGGGTTGAGTCGGTCCGCCCTCAGCGCTTCGTCCAAACGGCGTACGAAACCGACCGCCGCAGCCTGGAGGAGGCCATCCGCCTTGTCAGCGCGGCTTTGGGCCGCCTCCCGCTCCCGTCATACATGCGCCTCCCGCTCTTTGCCCAGCAAGTGGCGGGCGACCCGCATGCGTTCGATTTGTCCACGCTACCGGGGAGATTGTTGCTTTCGGCGTTGCAAGCGACCGTGCCCGGGGATTGGGACATGGCATCTGTAGAGAGCGTCAACGAGTTGCTCCAGTCCGTCGGCTTGCTCCGTGAGGATATCCTGAACTTTGTCACATGCGCCAACATTCTTGCTGAAACCAAGGACGGACCGCATCCTGTTTTCTCCGCTGCCTGGGAGGCGAACACGGCGCTGAACATGCCGCTTAGAGATGTGCTGTCGCTTGTCCGCGCCCGCCCTGCCCATGGGGGGACGGTGTACATTGTCGAAAACGCGGGCGTCTTTTCGACGCTGCTTGACACCCGCGCCCCGCTTGTCAGCACGAACGGGCAAATGAACTTGGCGACGATGAAGCTGCTCGATCTTCTTGCCTCTTCAGGCGCCAAGCTGTATTACTCCGGCGACTTCGACCCAGAAGGATTGGCCATGGCAGAGCGGCTGCAGGAGCGGTATGGACAGGCCGTCACCCTTTGGCGCTTTTCCGTCGAGGATTATAGGGCCGCCAACCCTGTCGTCGACCTGACCCCCGAGCGCCTCGCCAAGCTCGCATCCGTAACGTCGACGCCGCTGCAGCCGCTGAAAGAGGAGATGGCGGAAACGAAAAAAGCGGGGTATCAAGAGGCAATTATCGGGAGGCTGACAGAGGATATCAACGGGTAGTCCATCCATGAGCCAGAGAAGGAGCCCGGAGCGATCGGGTCTCCTTCTCCAAAAGGAATTTTTGCGCATGCTTGTCCGTCTCGAGCTGGATGAAGCGAAACAGCGGCTGTTGTTCGGTTTTTTCGAGACGTATTTGCGGCGATCCGAAGAGGAGGAAGCAAAACGGCGACACGAGGTGAGCCAAATGGAAACGAAGGAAGCAAAGCGTGTGATGGAGCTCATCGTCTCATACGAACAGCGGGGGCTGGAAAAGGGAATCCAACAAGGAATCGAACAGGGGTTAAAGCAAGGGATGAAGCAAGGACGCCAAGAAGGGATCGAGGAAGGGAAGCTCGACGTGGTGAAGAGAATGCTGGCGAAAGGATACGATGTCGACACGATCCACGAACTGACCGGACTGCCGATGGAGAAGATTGAAAGGATGAAGGGGTGAGACGGCCCTTCGCCGTCAAGCTCCGCATTGTCGTCGACCTCCAATCGTGCCAAAACCCCGGGAGATCGACGACAATGTTCTTTTGCGCCAAAATCCTACAGCCAACACGGCTGAACGATATTGACAGAATATTTGAAACGTGATATTCTGAAAACAGCCAAAAGGGGAAAAGCTTGATTTTATGCGCATTGTGTGGGGTTTTTATCGTACCTATGAGGGATTGAAACCTCATACAGGGCCTGTCCAGTTTAAAATGGGGCAGTCGGTTTTTATCGTACCTATGAGGGATTGAAACTTGGAAATAGTGATAAGGAATTCCGAGACGTTGACAGTTTTTATCGCACCTATGAGGGATTGAAACTCAGGAGCCTCATTTTCATATCGGGGAACTGGATCAAGTTTTTATCGTACCTATGAGGGATTGAAACCGAAAAAAGGCAGTTTTCTGCCGTATAACAACAGCGTTTTTATCGTACCTACAAGGGATGAGACCTGTGCCGGTGTACCAAAATATTTGTGTTACCCGTGGTGCTAGTTGAGCGTTAGAACTCAACTAGCCCAAGTGTAACTAGGGAATAGGCTAACAATATGCCGTCGAGCGCTACTTCAAATCCGATCATGGAATTTGCTCGGATCCCTGTGATCCGGTATTGGTCAACCAGAACCGAGAACACCGTCTCGATCACTTTGCGTTTTTGTTGGATCCATTTCTCCTATGCTTCGGAC
>NZ_PIJG01000018.1:0-46148 GCF_002809955.1 Geobacillus sp. Manikaran-105 | reverse complement strand
TTGGTATGGTGAGTGATGTGTTTGACACCCCTGCATCATACCAAGAGGGCTTTTTTTGATCAAGTCCCCGGAAAAGCTCCTAACGGGAATGCTCCTTTATTTTATGACAATTGGTCATCGTCCCCCCTTTTTCCTGCCAGCAGCGAAAAAAACAAACGCGTGGACGTACGTTGTCGATTGTTCACTGCCAATAAAAAAGGCTGCCCGCTTTTCGGACAGCCTGTCGCTTGATGTCGGCCATTATTTGTTGACGACATCTCTTCCTTTGTACGTACCGCATGCTTTGCAGACGCGGTGCGCCAATTTCCATTCGCCGCAGTTCGGGCATTGCACCATGCCCGGCACTTGCAGTTTAAAGTGTGTACGGCGCAGTCGTTTTCTCGTTTTCGATGTTCTTCTAAAAGGTACTGCCATCGTTTTCCACCTCCTTGTCCGGCACATTCAGCGTATCGCTGCCGACGGGCAGCCGCTTGTTCAAGGCAGTCCGCCGGCAGGCAAGGCAGCTGCCGGACGGTGCGCGTTCTGGTCGGCGCCATCGGCCGGCAACGCCGGTCAGCCATCAGTTTCTTTCGTTCCATCAAAAAACTTAGCCAATCCTGCCAGACGAGGGTCGACCTTGTTCGCCGCCCGCTCTTCCAGCGTTTTTTCCCATTGTTCTTCCGTGAGAACGTCCCATCCTTCCCCGTGTTGCGGCGCCCCGTCAGCCCCCGGGTTGTCGGCGATGAGCTGCAACGGGATTTCAAGCAGGATGAGCTCGCGAATAATTGGGTTTAAATCAACCGTGTTTCCAGTTACGATATGGGTGTCTTCATCCGTTTCAGCGACGTCGCCGCCATCAACAAAAAACGTTTCCGTCGTCTTGATGGAAAACGGGTGTGTCACGTCCACGAGCGTCCGCGAACACGGCAATACCATCGTTCCTGACAGCGTCAAATGAAATGTAAACTTTGTCGAACCGACGTCCGCTTTCCCTTGAACGCGGACAAGCGAAATATCGCGGATCAACGTGTCGATTTGTTTCAAATCAGACACGTCAACCGTCTCGTCAATCGCCATTTCCTTGTGCTGAAAACGGCGAAGCTGTTGAACCGTCCATTTCATACAATCACCTCAAGGCAACGAGTAAAATTATACGTTCCGTTTCTATTTTTGTCAATGTTTTTTCTTTACAACCATCCGGACGCCTGAAAAAAGAAGAGGCAACAGGAAAGGCATACTTCCATTATTTCTAAATCCTGTTACTTGCATGCACATATGCCTCCGGCGGCTCGACGCGTTCCGCCAAAACCGGACGACAACATCACGACGCCCTTCCTAGGTTGATCTTTGCCGCCGCATGTTCCATACTAGATGAGAGACAGGAGGTGCGCTTATGACGAGCCATCGTTTCAGCGCCGAGCGACGTCCGTTCCATGGGGGGAAGCGGCCATGAAAGCTGTTGGCGTGATCGTCGAGTACAATCCATTTCATAACGGCCATCGATATCACTTGCAAGAGACGCGTGAAAAGACAGGAGCGGACTGCCTCGTCGCCGTCATGAGCGGAAATTTTCTGCAACGCGGCGAGCCGGCCATTGTTTCAAAATGGGCGCGGGCCAAAATGGCGCTGGCAGCCGGCGTCGATCTCGTCATTGAACTGCCATATGCCTTCGCCGTTCAGGCGGCGGAGCGATTTGCCGATGGAGCGGTGCGGCTGCTCGATGCCCTCGGCTGCGAAGAGCTTTGCTTTGGGAGCGAATCCGGCGACATTGCTGCTTTTTTAGCCGCCGCGAAGACGTTGTTTGCGCAAAAAGAGGAGTTTGACGCCCTCGTCCGCGCCGAACTTCAGCGTGGGCAAAGCTTTCCGAAAGCGAATGCCAAGGCGTGGGATCAGCTCCGCTCCGTCCCGCTTGATTTGGCGCAGCCAAACAACGTGCTCGGATTAGCCTACGTGAAAGCCATTTGGCGGCACAAGCTCTCCATCATGCCGCGCACGATTCCCCGCCTCGCCGCTGGCTATCATGACGAGTCGTTTTCCCATCCATCGATCGCCAGCGCCACAAGCGTGCGAAAGACGCTGCGACAAACTGGGCAGCTTGCGTCGATTGCGCCATACGTCCCTCCAACGACGCTCGAGCAGCTGCGCCAATATCGGCAAACGTATGGGCGCTGGCATGATTGGGAAGCGTATTTTCCGCTCTTGAAGTATCGGCTGCTGACGGCAACCAAGGAGGAACTGCGCCGCACGGCCGGAATCGAGGAAGGCGTGGAGCACCGGTTAAAGGAAAAAATTACCGTTGCCGAAACGTTCGCTTCTTTCATCGCCGCCGTCAAAACGAAACGGTACACGTGGACAAGGCTGCAGCGAATGTGCGCGCACGTGCTGACCAACTTCACAAAGGAAGAACAAACGAAGACATCCGATCCCACATACATCAGGCTGCTCGGCATGAGCGAAACCGGCCGCCGCTACTTGCAGCGGGTGAAAAAAGAGCTGGCGCTGCCGCTGATTACGAAAGCGGCTAAATTGAACGGCGATCCGCTTTACGAGCAAGAAAAAAGGGCGGCCGCCGTCTATGCAGCCGCCCTTCCTGAGCCGCTGTACAGCGCCGCGCTCAAAGAAGAATACGCAACGACCCCCATTTACGCTTCCGGCATGGAGCGCAAATAACGGATCGCATCTTCAAACGTATCGACCGGGACGATTTTCATGTTCGTCCCGATTTTTTTCGCGGTCTGCACCGCCTCCCGGTAGTTCGATGACGGGGAGCCATGTTCATTCGGAGCGAAAAACACTTCCGCGCCCGCGCGGTCAGCGGCCACGACTTTTTGTGAAACACCGCCGATCGGGCCGACTTGCCCATGAATGTCGATCGTTCCGGTGCCGGCAATGTTATGGCCTTTCGTCATATCTTCTTCAACGAGCTGATTGTAAATTTCAAGCGAAAACATCAGCCCCGCCGACGGACCGCCGATCTGTTCCGAGTCAACGTCAACCGGCGGGTCGGTGCGGACGTCATAATCGGTCATGAGCGTCACCCCAAGGCCGATTTGGTTTGGATGGTGCGGGAACGGCTTCAGCCGGAGCTCGACCTCCCGCCGCTCCCCCTCGCGGACAAACGCGATGCGGACGCGGTCTCCCTCTTTTTTCTTCCGAATGTAGTCGATGATTTGCTCCGACGTTGTCAACGGCCGGCCGTCGACCGCGGCGAGGCGGTCGCCGGCCTGCAAGCGTCCCTCCGCCGGCATGTCAGGGAGAACGTTCATCACATACACACCTTTCGGCTCATATGAAACCGGCTTTCCAGCGTGCCGGTAAGCGACGACAATCGCCGCTTCCTTTGACTGTTCCATCAGTTCTAGCTGACGCATCGTATATTCTTTGTCGCTTTCCCCTTCCTGTTTAATCTCTTCAACCGGATGCAGCTCATAAAACGGGCGGATATGGGCGAGCAAGTACGCGATGACGTTCGCCCGCCCCATGCGGACCGTCGTCAACATGAACGCCCCCGCATCGCGGTCGCCGTGCTCGACATGAACAAGCGGCGTTAACTTTTGCGCGCTTCCCGGCATCGTCACGTAATACGGCAATTTCATAAAAATAAGCAAAACGGCAAGGACGGCGCCAAAGAAAAACGCCGCTATATACGTCCGTTTCTTCATTGGTGCTTTGGCTCCTTCCACTGTTCAATCGCTTGGCGGATCGCCCCGGCTTGTTTCCGCGCTTCCTCTTCGCCGCGGGCAATAATGTCTTCGATATGGGTGAACGCCCGCGAGCTGTATTGCTCTACGCGCGGCCGGATCATCACGTCCGAGGCGAGTTCCCGATGGGCGACGAGCTCGGCTTGCAAAATATCAAGGCTCTGCCAAATGACATCCACAATCGAGGCAATTTCCGCCTCTTTGTTCAACGGGGCGACATCGACCGCGATGACAAGATCAGCCCCCATCGCCCGAACGACCGATACCGGCACGCGGTCCACGACACCGCCATCAACAAGCAGCCGCCCGTCCACCGCCGCGGGCACAAAAATGCCGGGGATCGAGATGCTCGCCCGCACAGCCTGGGCCGCATCCCCTTGCCGAAACACGACTTTTTCCCCCGTCTGCAAATCAGCGGCGATGACCGCCACCGGCGGAGAAAGCTCTTCAATCCGCCTCCCTTTCGTCAACAAACGAATGAATTCGGTGATGCGCTCACCGGCGATCAGCCCCATTTTCGGCACCGTCCAATCGAGAAAATCGTTGCGCCGGAACGACTTGGCGAGCCGATAAAGGCGGCTGAGGCCGTGGCCGCTCGCATAAAGGACAGCCACAAGCGCGCCGATGCTGCTGCCGGCCAAATAAGAAATAGGGATTCCTTCCTCCTCCAGCACTTTCAATACGCCGAGGTGAGCAAATCCGCGCGCGCCCCCTGACCCGAGCGCCAATCCGATCTTCGGCGGCACGATTCTCCCCCCTTTGCTGCGGCGCTCCCTCGCTTTCATCTTATGGTCTAAACCGCCCCCCTATGCTCGTATATTAGGTTATATGAGGTTGTACCGCGCAAGGCCGCACGGCAAAAAAAAGGGGGGGAGAACATTGAAGCGAAACTGGGGAGCGAAACTGAAAACGGCGCTGCTCGCTTCCGCTGTGACGTTATTCGCCTTTTCGCTCATTTGTTATCCAAAACAGTCGCTCCAAGCATCCATTCGCGGGTTAAATATGTGGTGGGAAGTCGTGTTCCCGTCGCTCCTGCCGTTTTTCATTGTCTCGGAGCTGCTCATCAGCTTTGGCGTCGTTAGCTTTCTCGGCGTCTTGCTGGAGCCGCTGATGCGCCCGCTTTTTCGCGTCCCAGGCGTCGGCGGGTTTGCCTGGGCGATGGGGATGGCATCCGGCTACCCGTCGGGGGCGAAGCTGACCGCCCGCCTGTATCAAGAAAAACAACTGTCGACCATCGAGGCCGAGCGGCTCTCTTCGTTCACCAATTCTTCCAACCCGCTATTTATATTTGGGGCTGTTTCAGCTGGGTTTTTTAACAATCCGCAGCTTGGTTTGTTGCTGGCCGCCTCCCATTATTTAGGGAACATTGCCGTCGGACTAGTGATGCGCTTTCACGGCATCCGGAAAGAACGGGGGCAGCCGAAGCGGCGGCCGCGCTCATTTTCGCTCCCGTATGCGCTGCGCACGCTCCACAAAACGCGGCTGAAGAATGAACAGCCGCTTGGCAAGCTGCTCGGCGATGCCGTCCGCTCTTCCGTTCAAACGTTGTTGATGATCGGCGGCTTTATTATTCTCTTTTCCGTCGTCAACCAATTGTTGTATATGATGCACTTGACCGAACAGCTCGCCCCCTTGCTGCGCCAGCTGCTCCGGCTCGTCCAGCTTCCGGAGCAGCTTGATATTCCGATTTTTTCCGGGTTGTTTGAAATTACGCTCGGCAGCCAAATGATCAGCCAGACAGATGAAGCCGAGCTGCTGGAAAAGGCGGTGGCCGTCAGCTTCGTCTTGGCTTTCGGTGGCTTTTCCGTTCAAGCGCAAGTGGCCAGCATTCTCGCTGAGGCCAACATCCGCTTTCAACCGTTTTTCATCGCCCGTTTTCTGCATGGAGTTTTTGCGGCTTCATTTACATATTTGCTTTGGGAGCCGTTGTACCTTCGGGCGGCAGGCAACGAAACCGGCAACATTCCGGTGTTTTGGCACGCCGCCGCAGAGAGCGTCTGGCACGAAAGATGGCAATGGCTGCAGCACTATGGGCCGCTGGCCACGATGCTGTTTCTGTGCCTTTATATATGGCTCGCCGCCAACGCAAGCAACAAAACGCGCGGACGCTTGTGACTGCCCGCGCTGCCGGCCCCGCGGCGCCATCCGGCCGCCGGGGCGGCTCTCGATGCTTTTGCATCCCGCTTCTCCGCCGGCAAAATAAGGGATCGGCGGATCGGTTCCGCCCTTGGACAGAACAGCCTTTTCCTAGCCGTCAATCGGCGGCCATCGAGGCGAATTTCCGCTTCAGGGCCGCCTCGACAACCGGCGGCACAAGTTCGGAGATGTCGCCGTTATATTTAGCGACCTCCTTGACGATGCTTGAACTCAAAAACGCATACTGGCTGTTCGTCATCATAAAAAACGTTTCAATGTTCTCGTCCAAGACGCGGTTCATCGATGTAATTTGCATTTCATACTCGAAGTCAGACACCGCGCGCAAACCGCGCAAAATGGCGTTGGCGTTTTTGCTGCGGGCATAGTCGACAAGCAGGCCGTGAAACGATTCGACATGCACGTTTTCTAGCGTCCGCGTCACCTCGCGCAGCAGCTCCATCCGCTCCTCAACCGTAAACAGCGGCTTTTTCGAGGAATTGTTTAACACCGCCACATAAACTTTGTCAAATACTTTTGCCCCCCGTTTGATAATATCCAAATGCCCGTATGTCACCGGATCAAAGCTCCCCGGGCAAACGGCAATGCTCGCCATCGCGTTCGTCCCCTTTCTGTTCGTCAGTCCGGCGGTAAATAGTGACGCCGGTGATGCCGTATGTTTCCCGCTTCCACTGCTTCAAGCGGCCGACTTCTTCCGGCAGCTCGGCCTCAGCCAAATGTTCGGCAACGACAACGCCATCGTCCTCCAACAAATCGTGGCTGGCGATAAACGATAACAGCGCCGGCCACTTTTTCTCCTTGTACGGAGGATCGAGAAAGATGACGGAAAAGCGCAGGCCTCGCTTCGCCACCGCCCTCAACGCCCGCTCGGCGTCGTTGCGGTAAATTTCCGCCCGGCGCTCAAGTCCACAGGCGGCAACGTTTTTTCGGACCGTCTGCACGGCCTTTCCGTCATGATCGACGAAAATGACGCGCTCAAGCCCGCGGCTGAGCGCTTCGATGCCCAAGCCGCCGCTGCCGGCGAACAAATCGAGGCCGATGCCGCCGGCGAAATACGGGCCGATCATATTAAAAACCGCTTCTTTCACCTTGTCGGTCGTCGGCCGCGTCGACAATCCTGGAACCGCTTGCAGATGCCGGCCTTTGCATGTTCCGGAAATGACTCTCATTGCGTTCACCTAATTCGTTGTTTTCATGGTCGTCTTATCATGTTTATTATAGTCAAACTTGAGAATTTTTCATAGCCGCGTGTATAGAAATCAGAAAACCGTCCATAATGAGTAATGGCAACACCGTAGATGGCGTTGTTGCCAATGACGGAGAAGACTTACGTTTCCCCATAAGTTCTTCCTCCGGTTTCTCCTCTCCCTTTTCTTTTTCTTTCCGTTCCCTGTTCCGCCCCGCGCGGAGGCAAGGAATTGGAAAGGGCCTTGCGGATCCGTTTGTCCGCAAGGTTTTTTTTTTGATTGCAATTTCTGCAATGGACCGGTAAAGTTATGAATGGACGATGATCGCAAGGAGGACCGTACATGATCCAGCGTTTTATCGAACTTGGCGAAGGCTATTCCGATATATATGAGCTGATGGAGCTGGCGCGCGCCAACCGCCACCGTTTATCCGGCTTTTTTGCTTTCCATACGGTGAAAAAAGGCCAGGCGGTCGTCTCCTTGGTTGTTGTGCTCCACCCAACCGACCCGGGCGACTTTCAACCGCTTTACATTTGCCGTGAAGGTGTTCCCGATCCCTCCGTCAAACCGAACAAACGGTACGATTTGTTTGCGGAAACCGCGAAAGAGCTTGGCTTTGGCGTCATCCATCTCGACGTCAAGCCGTCAACGATGTTCGCGGAACTCGACTTATATTATCAGCACTTAATCGGCATTATGCGAATGAACCGCTTCATCCCGCCGCTCCAATAGCCAAAAAAAGAGCAGGGCTAAGGCCCGCTCTTTTCTTTCATCCAAGCGAATACGGGGAGTCTTTCTCTTTCTCCCCTTTCGATTCAAACTCCAGCTTTAAAAACGGACGATACGACGGCTCAACGCGTTTGACGAACGGGAGCGCCGCCAGTTTTTTCATCACATGGTCGACTTGCTCCATGTCGCAGTACAGAACGGCATATTTCAGCCGCTTTGAAATATAGTGAATGTTGCCGAATTTGCGCAGCTGCTTCCCGTATTTCAATGAATGAAGCCAAACGATAATCCCTTGCCGTTTTGGAAACATAGTCCTTTCCCCTTTTTTCTATGCTCGGCAGCCGCAGCCTCCGCCGGATCTGCAGCCGCCGGAACAGCCGGCTGACAGGAAGTACGGGTTCCCGGTCGGCACTTTGACATGTTCCGAGACAGCCTTGCCGATCAACACGCTAATGTCATCAAGCAGCTGTTGCAGCGCTTTTTCCGACTCTTTAAAGGCGGCCACCGTCTCATGCAAATCAAGCTCCCGTTTCGCCTCACGCACTTCTTTCATCACGTTGCGGTAATCGGGATGGTATTTGCCGAAGCGCTGCACCTCCTCATACCGCTCTTTCAGCTTGACGAAACGGGCGATCAGCTGCTGAGCGCGGCGGTCTTGTTTGAGCCGCCGAAACGCGCGGCGGTATTCATCCGCCACCTCCGACTCGACAACCATTTTCGCCAACGATTCTGCTTTATCCAAAATCTCGATGCGCTCGAGAGTAGCGATCCTCACAAATATAGCACCTCCATCTTTCATCATACCATGAATAAAAGGAAAATGGAAAGGGAGGAGATCATGAAGGAAAAGAAGAGCGCAAAAAAAAAAGACTATCCGAAGGCAGAAAGAGACTCTGCCGGATAGCCTTGTCTCCTGTCGAGCTTTACGGGATCGTCACTTCAAATTCATGCATCATGCCGGTCATCTTTCCATCGTTATAGACGAGCTCAAGGCGGATCATATGCTTTCCGCTTGGCAGGCCGCGCACGATAAAGGCGGCCGTATACACTTCCGTCATTTTCTGTCCATTGAGATACACGTTGATATGGCCGCCCCCCTCTCCTTTGCGAAACGGAAATTGCGCGGCCAAACATTCCACGAGCACGTCATGCCCTTTCACTTCATATTTGACATGCCATGGGTGATTCGCTGTCGGCGCATGAACAGCGGCCGCTGCCGTCTCCGGCCGTCCGCCGGCATACGCCCATAACAGCACCACACACCCGAACCATACAAGCCATTTCGGCAAAGGCATCACTCCCTTTCAGAGCTAGTCTTTGCCGTTTGCCGCCAAATTAGTCGCGCAGCGCTTTAAACATTTGCCACATGAGAGAGGCCATCTGCAACGATTGGGAAATTTTTTCTACTTTATCGGGGATCGTCTGCCCGTAATGGCGCAAGGCGGCCAACTGGAGCGCCGACAGCTCGTGCGGACGGCGAGCGAGCAGCCGGTACCAGCGCGGCTGTTCACGCACAAACGCGCGCAACATCGGGTTTGCCTGCACATATTGCCATACATCTCTTCTCATTGCTACCACCCTTTAGTCTTGGCGAAACGAAAACGGATGCTCCTCTTTGTTGGGCCGTTGCGGACTGGCTCCTTGAAATTCAGACAGAATGCCCTGGATCGCAGCGAGGGCCTGTTGGACGCTTGCCAAGTGTTTTTGCACTTCTGCCGCGTCAAGCTGTCCAAGCATCGCCGCGAGCTTATCAAGCCATTTGCTTGCTCCCTTTTCCTCTCTTTTCTCCTTGCCGCCTGCGTCTCGGTACGGTTCCCATATGTCGTCATCCTCTCCGAACAAGTACCAGTCCTCATACACTTGCTTCCACGTCTTTTTGCCGCTGCGCACCTCTTGAATGAGTTTCGGGTGTTTTTTGACAAACTGTTTGAACTGTTCAACGGAAGGATGCAGAGGCTTGGCCATAACCGTTTTCATCCCTTTCATCCACTCATGCCTATCTGCCATATCATATCGCGCCCAGCAGGCAAAGGTGCGCCCAAATTTTCATAGCGGCGTCAGGAAATTTTGCGTATAATAATCGGCATAAACGCCGACGCCAAGGTGGGTAAATTCCGCATTCAGCATAATTTCCCGGTGCTTTTGGCTGTTCAGCCACCCAACCGTCGCCTCGACGCCATCTACTTGATGAGCGGCAATATTTTCCCCAGCGAGCTGAAATGAAACGCCCAAGGCGCCAAGCCGTTTGGATAAATCGCCGTATTGCGGCGATTCATGGGAGAAGAACTGGTGGTCATGCATATCCTGGCTATGCTTGGCGGCAGCCATGGCGGCTTTGCTGTCCCAGACAAGGGGGGGAAGCTCATGACGGCGGCGGATCAAGTTCGTCCAGTCAAAAATTTGCTTCGCATTGGCCGCATCGACCTGCCGCTGTTCTTTCTCTGACAACGGGGCAGCCGCGGGCAGGCGGCCGCGGTACACAAGCTCATACGGCCGCAGTTTCACAAACGTTTCTGCGTCCATGAGGCGAACAGCGGCCACACGGCCGGTAAACCGGTCGATGTACAGCTGGGCATACGCCTCTCCCACTTTAACGACCGGTCTTGAGGAATAATCTTGTTCCGACAGCTCAAACCGGTACGTCCCGCTGCTTAGTGTAATCTTAATGTTGGACAGGACGGGCATCGTTTGGAAAATCGTCTGCAGACGCTGGCCAATCGCAAACGGCTCGACGTTCACCTTTTCCCCGCCGACTAAAGCCGTGACGATTTTGCCGCCAAGCACCCCGATTTGGAAATACGATTCAGGGCGGCGGCTGTACACCCACCAATCGTAGCCATAAGCTGACGGATCAATTCGATCCGGCGCGCCGAACTGCTTTTTCGCCTCTTGCGCCGGCCGGCCGATCAACGCAGCGACGCCGGCGGTTGCTTTCGGTTCTTTCAGCGTGTATCCATTTGTTTTGGGCTGCTCCGGAGGGCTTTGCGGCGGCGGACTCGGCACAAAATAGTAAAACCCGATCAATAAGAACAAAAAAAGAAAAAACCATTTCACACGGCAACTCCCGCTTTCTGCAACAATCTCCTTATTGCCATTATAGCCGTTTTTCACAGGCAAAAAAAGGGGGCGTCCAAAAAGACCGCCCTTCCCTTCAAGAAACAATGTCTGTCCGTATTCAGTCAATGGACGCGATGTTGTTCAGAAATCTCGCTCAGCGCACGGCCGGCGCTCTCATCCGAATAACGGTTCGTCGCCAAGTCGCCGAGGGCAACGATGCCGACTAAACGGCCGCCTTCAACGACCGGGAGACGGCGAATTTGATGGCGCGCCATGATGTCCGCCGCTTTTTGCACGGAATCGTCCGGCGACACCGTCACCAGCTCGCGGCTCATCACTTCGGTCACCGCCGTTGAACCCGGATGTTTTTCCGCGATGCCGCGCACGACTAAATCGCGGTCCGTAATCATTCCGACGAGGCGGCCTTGATCGACGATCGGAATGGCGCCAACATTAAATTCACGCATTTTTACAGCCACTTCATACATGTTGTCAAGCGGGGTGCAATATTGCACATCCGTCGACATGATGTCCCGCACCGTTTGCATTGTCCGTCTCTCCTTTCTGCTTTTATTGTGCATCCGGCAGCGAGAAAAAATGCAAGCAAAACGGAAATAATGGCAAACAATTCGTTGAAATGCAAACCGTTTTCGTACTATTATAAATGAGGGGACGATTTCCTTTTTGGCACTTTACATACCTGCGTTGTTAGGAGGAAGAAACATGAAATTTGACAATAGCGGTCTTGAAAATCAAACGGTTGAACTGTCCCGCCTTGATGACATCATGGCGCGCCACGGTTTTGTACGCGCGGCGCAGTGGGATTACGAACGGGTCACATACGACCGGAAATACGTGATTAAAGAGGGAACATACTATTTGCGTGTTCAAGGGTACGCGATCGAAGGGGATGTCGACTCGCGCTATGCACTCATTAAACTGCTCACACCGATTTTAGGGAAACATTACTATCCGCATGGCGTTGAATATGGCGAAGATGAGCATTTTCCATCTTCCCTTGTCGGCCAATGCCAAAAAGTATTGGAGCAAGTCAAACGCGAAATTGAAAAGACGAAAGAGTAAAGAAAAAACGCATGAGAGCTCTTTTCTCATGCGTTTTTACGTCGCGACAAGCCGTTTGACCGTCACATCGACCGACTCGGCGCTGTATGGCGTCATCGCGGCGATCTCCTCGGCAATTTGCTGCTGCAGCTGCCGGCAAACCGCGAGCACCGACGCCCCATACCGGACGGATAGCTTCACGCTGATGCGGCAGCGGTCCTCTTGTGAAACAGCTACAAATATTTCGCAATCGTCCATTACAACGTCTTCCCATTCCCGCACACACATCATGACAATCGTCAACAGCGTCGCTTCTACGGCGCTCCGCTTCCGATGCCGGGACGTCTTCACCGCACTCCCCCCGCAGCGTATGAGCTATTTTTGTTATGTTATGCGATCCGGCCGGCCGATGCCACTTACCTCTAAAATCCGAGCACTGCTTTAATCAGCGAGGTCGTCTGCCCACCCGGGTACAGGACGTAAAGAAGCAAATACACGATGACCCCCGTCGAAGCGCTGCCGAACCAAATAATGCTCGTCACCGGCCCAAGCCGGCGATGGCGGGAGCGGCTGTCTTTCAGCCCCGTCCAGATCGTCACAAGGCCAAATACGGCGCCCACTGTCGCCAACATGATATGGAAAATAAGAAACACCGTATAATAGACTTTGACATTCTCCGGTCCGCCGAAGCTCGTATTGCCAATAAACAACGTCCGCGACATGTAAATGATGAAAAACAACAGCGCAAAGACGGCGGCGGCCAACATCACCTTTTTATGCGCTTCCGTCCGTTTGCGGCTGATCAAATACCAGCCGTAAGCAACAAGCAAAGCGCTGATCACGATGCAGCTTGTGCTGATCGTCGGTAAAATCGCCATAGCTTCTCTCCCTTTCCTTCGTCTCTTTATGGCGTATGGCGCCTTACAGTTTCGTCGGCCGCGGCGCCATATCCATGCTCGGTTCTTTTTCTCGTTCTTTCCGATACCACTCGCTAAAAATAAAGAACAACATCACTCCGTATACAATTTCTTGAATAATTTTCATCAATACTCCGCCGAGCTGCTGATCATGAAGCGGGGACATCGACAAAAACATTTGCGGTCCGGTCAAATCAAGCGACGCCAACACCCCCTGCGGCACGCAAAGCGCCAACCCGGTCATCCATGCTTCCGGATCCGTGTACGTCTCATAAAGCGGGGTGCCGGCGAAAATAATAAGTGCACAAGCCGGTGTAAGGAGCATGCCGTCGGCAAAAATATAGCCCATTTTTTTTAACCCGGATAATGTCGTCCATCCGGAAAGTTTATTCACAAGCGGCCACCACATGAGGAAGGCTGCAATAAAAATGACCGTTGTGACAAACGCATGCAAAAACATGTTCGTTTTCACGATGTCAAAAACCATTGGGACGTGGTACAAAGAAAATAACCCATTAAACAAAAGCAAAGACACAATCGGCTTTGTCAACAGCTGAAACGAACGGCGAACCGCTGCAATCCGGAACATCCGCTCATAAAACTGCTCCGGAATCCCTAAAATAAAACATTGCGGCACTGTTAAGTAAAGCAACGCCATTTGCACCATGTGAGCGGTGAACGTCAAATGGCCCATCAAATCAAGCGGAGAGCCTTTGCATACGTAAAGAAGCACTATTCCTGTCAAAAAGTACGCTTTTTGTTTCCTCGAAACGGGGGCATCAAGGCCAAACCGCTGCCGCCACGGTCCGGTAGCTCCAAGGTATAATAAAGCAACAGCCGCCAACGCCAACAGAAAAAACGGACTCCAAAGCGCAACGGGACCAAACATTTGCAGCGATTGAAACATACTGATTCCCTCCTGCCTTGTCCTTTCCCCATTATACTACATGCCGCCGCATGAGCGCTATTAAAAAAAGGGGAAACCGGTGCTGCAACACCGATCCCCCCTTTGCTTACCACCAAATGACCGTCGAAAACGCCCACACAAGCAGAAGCATGACAAGCACACCGCCGTACATAAACATCGATGGAAATTCATGCCCTTTATGACTCATATGCATGAAATAGTACAACTGAAACGCCACTTGCACGCCAGCTAAAAGCAAAATAAACGGAACGACAAACCAATGGGAAAACTCTTCGTAGCCGACCGCGGCGAAAGAGATGAGCGTCAACAAAATCATCAGCACGAAGGCGATGAGTTGATGGCGCATGTCTTCCGCATTTTTGCGGCGGCGGTATGCCAAATCGACGCGTTCATTTCCGGAGTTCGTTTGGTTCGCCATACGTTCACCCCACCATTCCCATTAAATATACGACGGTAAAAATGAACACCCAGACGACGTCGATAAAGTGCCAATAAAGGCTCGCGACGTAAAATTTTGGGGCGTTGTACAAGGTCAACCCGCGCTTGGCATTGCGAATCATCAATGTTAAAATCCAAAGCAACCCGAACGCAACGTGGGCGCCGTGCGTGCCGACGAGCGTGTAAAAGGCGGACGCGAAGGCGCTCGTCGTAAACTTATGGCCTTCATGAACATACTCATAAAACTCATAAATTTCCAAGGCCAAAAACCCAGCGCCAAGCAGTACCGTAATGCCAAACCAAAGCTGCATTTTTTGAAAATCAAAGTTTTTCATATGATAAATGGCATAAACGCTCGTTAAACTGCTCGTTAACAGAAGCATCGTCGCCATAAACACGATCGGCATTTGGAACAGCTCTTCCGCGGAAGGGCCGCCGTTCGTTTTGTCTTTGAGCGCCAAATAGGTGGCGAAGAGAGAGGCGAACAGCACCGTCTCTCCGCCTAAAAAGAGCCAGAAACCGAGAAACTTGTTTTTCCCCTCAAGGGTGGCACGTTCCGGCGCCGCCGGGAACGTCTCGGCCGTCAGTTTTTCCTCCACGTGCATCAGGCGTTCGCCCCCTTCTTCTCAAGTTCAAGCACTTCCTCTTTATGAATGTGGAAGCCGTGATCATCAATCACCGAGCGCAAGAACATCGCACCGAGCGTAATGAGCAAGCCGAGAACGCCGACCGGCAAGCCCCAAGCCGCCTCTTGATGATACGTAAAACCGAATGCCGCGACAAACAAGCCAAATGAAATGATAAACGGCAAGAATGATGAATTCGGCATATGAATATCGCCAAGCGGTTCAGCCGGCGTCAATTCTTTTTTGCCTTCCATTTTTTCGATCCAGAAAGCATCAAGCCCGCGGACGAGCGGCGTTTGAGCGAAGTTGTACACCGGCGGCGGCGAAGCGATGGCCCATTCGAGCGTGCGGCCGTCGCCCCATGCATCCCCCGCCGCTTTTTCGCCTTTTACCGTCGTAATCACAATGTTAATAAGTAAAATAACCGTCGCGGCTGCCATAAAGAACGCCCCGACCGTACTGATGAAGTTGCCGGTCTCCAATCCTTGCCCCGGCAAGAATGTGAACACACGGCGCGGCATTCCCATTAGACCAAGAAAATGTTGGATAAAGAACGTCAAATGGAAGCCGATAAAGAACAGCCAAAACGTCATTTTGCCAAGCGTCTCATTCAGCATGCGGCCAAACATTTTCGGCCACCAATAATGGGTTCCGGCCAGCAAGGAGAACACAACCCCGCCGACAATGACGTAATGGAAGTGAGCGACGACGAAATAGCTGTCATGGTATTGGTAGTCTGCCGCCGCCGCCGCCAACATGACTCCGGTCACCCCGCCCATGACGAACGACGGGATGAAGGCGACCGCATAGTACATCGGCGTCGTAAACTTGATGCTTCCACCCCACATCGTAAACAGCCAGTTGAAAATTTTCACCCCGGTCGGCACCGCAATCGTCATCGTTGCGACAGCAAAGATGGCGTTCGCAATCGGCCCCATCCCGACCGTAAACATATGGTGCGCCCACACCATGAAGCCTAAGAACGCGATGAGCACGGTCGCAAACACCATTGACGAATAGCCGAATAGGCGTTTGCGCGAGAACGTCGCGAAAATCTCAGAGAAAATGCCGAACGCCGGCAATACAAGAATGTATACTTCCGGATGGCCGAACACCCAGAACAAGTGCTCCCAAATGATCGTATTGCCACCGGCGGCTGGATTGAAAAAGTTGCCGCCAAACAACCGGTCCATCATCATGAAAATCAAAGCAACCGTCAGCGGCGGGAATGCAAACAAGATAAGCGCCGACGCTACAAACGTCGTCCATGTGAACATCGGCATGCGCATAAACGTCATGCCCGGGGCGCGCATATTAATGATCGTAACAAGAAAGTTAATTCCACCTATTAACGTGCCTATTCCAGAAATTTGCAATCCAAGCGTATAAAAGTCGATGCCATGATGCGCTTTTGAGTCAAGCGCCAACGACGCATACGACGTCCAACCGGCGTCCGGCGCGCCGCCTAAAAACCACGAACAGTTTAAAAACAGGCCGCCGAAGAAAAAGAGCCAAAATCCGAGCGCGTTCAAGAACGGGAACGCAACGTCGCGCGCGCCGATTTGCAACGGCACGACTGCGTTCATAAAGGCGAAAAGAAGCGGCATCGCAGCTAGGAAAATCATTGTTGTTCCGTGCATTGTCAGCACTTCGTTGTACAAACCACCGACCAGAAAATCGTTGTTCGGCTTCGCGAGCTGAATCCGGATGAACAGCGCCTCAAGACCGCCAAGCAGGAAGAAAAATCCTCCGGCGATTAGATACAGATGGGCGATTTTTTTATGATCGACTGTTGTCAAGTAATCCCATAAAACGGCGCCGACACCCTTTTTGCGAGTGATCGTACTCACAGTGAAACCTCCCTTTTATGCCTTATTCCACTTTTAAGCTCATTAAATATTTCGTCAATGCATCAAGCTGCTCTTCTGTCAGTTGGTCGTATGTACCTGTCATTTTGTTTCCAGGCTTTACACTTTCAGGGTCACGCAGCCATCTTTTTAAGTTTTCTTCATTGTGTTCTAAAATACCGGCAATCCGTTCACGATCGCCAAAGTTCGCCAAATTCGGCGCTGTGCGTGCCTGTTCCGGACGCTTGTCCACCGGCGACACGGCATGGCAGCCAATACAGCTTTTGTTGAAAATCGCCTCGCCTTGTTTGGCAACCGGATCCGTCACAACCGGTTTTTTCGCATTTTGCATTTTTTCGACCCATGCATCAAACTCCGCGCGCGGCAGCGGACGCACTTTGAAATCCATCAGCGCATGGGACGGACCGCAAAGCTCCGCACATTTGCCGTAAAAGATGCCGCCTGCTTTGTCTGTCGCTTCTTGGTCAAAGACGAGCCAAAACTGGTTTTTGTTGTCGGTGTTTGTGTCCATCTTGCCGCCGACTGGCGGAATCCAGAACGAGTGTTTCACGTCTGACGCAATCAAATTAAAATAGACTTTTTCATTCGTCGGCACGACTAAGTCTTGGCTCGTAATAATGCCGTAATCCGGGTATTCAAATTCCCACCAGTACAAGTTGGCGCGCACGTTGACCACAACCGTGTCTTTATCACGGTTCTTGTCATTCATCGGCTTGACATCCGCCAGCTTAAACGTCGCCGATACCGTCGGCACCGCCAAAATCAGCAAGAGGATGATTGGAATGACAGTCCAAATAATTTCTAGTTTATGGCTTCCTTCCACTTGCTTCGGAATTTTATTTTCTTCCCCTTTGCGCCGCCGGAAGCGGATGACAACATAGACGAAGATGATCGCTACAACGACAATGACGAGCACCATGATCGACGTGCTCAACAACATGAGCGAATACTGCATGTCCGCTACTTCACCGGCAGGCTGAAGCGTCGATAAAAACGGCTTGCCGCAGCCGGCGAGCAACAGCGCCATCATCCCGAACAAGGAAAATAAGCGCCAGTTACGCAGCCCTTTGTTCATAGCCTAATCAAACCCCTCTTTCTTTGATGGATAAATGTATATAAATTCTTTCGCGGAGAAAGAATTTTAACCTGTTCACCAAAGCGTGGCGATGACCATCGCCACGAACAGAATCGTCAAATAATTGAGCGAGTAGACGAACATCCACTTCGCCCACTTTAAGTCATCTTTCATTTTCAAGCCCCACAGCCCCAAAAACAGCCAGCCGATGTTCAGCAGCGTCGCGACCGTTAAAAACGGCGCGCCGAGCGAGAACAAATAAAACGGCAGCGGCAACAAACATGCCACCCAGACGATGATTTGCCGCTTTGTCATGGCGAAGCCGTGAACGACCGGCAGCATCGGAATGCCGGCAGCCCGGTATTCTTCACACCGCTTCATCGCCAGAGCCAAAAAGTGAGGCGGCTGCCATAAAAACATGATCAAAAAGAGAACAAGCGGGACGACATGGAAACTTGGGTCAACCGCGGTCCAGCCGATCACCGGGGGAACAGCACCGGAAATGCTGCCGACGACAGTGTTGAGCGTATAATGGCGCTTCGTCCAAAGCGTATAGAAAAAGACGTACGTCACCATGCCAATGAGCCCGACAACCGCCGCCGTAACCGTTGTCATGAGCAAGCTCACCGTGCCGACGGCGACCAGGGCAACTCCGAGCCAAAGCACGCGCCGCGGCTCCATCGTTCCAGTTACCGTCGGCCGCACTTTCGTCCGCTCCATATATTGATCGATGTCGCGGTCAATGTAGTTGTTAATGGCGCATGAACCTGCGATGACGAACGCGGCGCCAAACAGCGTAAAAAACACAAGATGCAAATTCTCCAAAAAGTGCTCTCCAGTAAAATAAAACGCCAGCCACATTCCGGCAAACGTCGTGATCAAGTTCGAATTAACAATCCCGATTTTGACAACTGCCGACAATTCTCTCCAAATCGTCTTTGCGCTTGCCTGCGAACGATGGCGAGCATCGGCCGCGGCCCCATGCACCGCTTTCAAATCGGCCATTTCTCCTGTTCCTCCTCATTGCGCCGCCCAGCAGGCGCCGTGATCTTAGCTCTGATGCCCGAAAATGCAAAAACAAAAAAGCAAAAAAGAACAAAAGCAACCCCAGCTCTCTATTATATTAAATCACATTTTTTCTTATCATGTGAACTTTTTTTGAATAATTTGTGTCAAATTTTTGAATCCGTTAGGCGAAACCGGCCCGTTTGCCTATCCCATTAATATTTCTAGCAAACTTAATCGACTTATTCAATATGCAAACGTCATTTTGTGTTTCCGGTGGTCATCGTGTAAAATAGATTTGGTTTGGAACATCGTTGGCCGTCATCAACTGCACCACTTTTTACTAATATGGACAAAATCATAATTCCTCAATACAAGAAGGTGAAGATTTTGCAACGTTCATTAAAATGGTTTGCTTCGGCAACAACGCTGGTGATGCTGTTTGTGCTGATCGGCGGGGCGCTCGTGACAAAAACGGGCTCCGGCATGGGATGCGGCCGGTCATGGCCGCTGTGCAACGGCCAGTGGGTGCCGGATGACATTACGCCTGAACTGGTCATTGAGCTGAGCCATCGCCTTGTCTCCGGGCTTGCCGGCATCATGGTGCTCATTCTTTCCGTTTGGGCATGGCGGGTCATCGGCCATATGCGGGAGACAAAGTTTTTGGCAGTCGTCTCATTCGTTTTTCTCGTCCTGCAAGGATTAATCGGCGCCGCCGCGGTCGTCTGGGGGCAGTCCGATTTTGTGTTGGCCCTGCATTTCGGCATTTCGCTCATCTCATTTGCCACTGTGCTGCTGTTGACGCTGCTCATTTTTGAAGCGGACAAAACGTTTTCCGCCGTCTCGCTTACGCTTGACAGGCCGATGCGCGTTCATATTTACGGGATCATTATTTACTCATACATTGTCGTCTATACCGGGGCGCTCGTCCGCCATACGAACGCCAGCCTTGCCTGTCCGAGCTGGCCGCTATGCGCCAAGTCGCGCCCCCTCCCGATGCAGTTTCACGAGTGGGTGCAAATGGGCCATCGGCTGGCGGCGGGGCTGATCGTCATCTGGATCGCCATCGCGGCGCTGCACGCCATCCGTCATTACCGAAGCCAACCGGTTATCTACTATGGATGGATCATTGCTCTTTTTCTCGTCCTTGCCCAGATGACAACTGGGGCGCTCGTTGTGTTCACTCAGTTGAACTTATACGTGGCTCTGGCACACGCCTTTTTTATCTCCTGCCTGTTCGGCGTGCTCAGCTATTTGCTGCTCTTGGCGCTCCGCACCCGCCGCAAGCCGGAGAAGGCCGCTGGCCATCCGGTCAGGGAAACGGCGCCGGCGACGTTAAAATAACGGTCAGACTCCTCAAAAAAGGATGCCCGCAAACGTTGGGCATCCCTTGTTTTTGGCAAACCGGTTTGTGGCGGTCGCGATGATTTTATTTGGACAGCTCAATCAACAAGTCTCCCGCTTGGATCGCATCGCCACTTTTGACGTAAATGTCTTTGACGACGCCGGCAAACGGGGCTTGCACCGTCGTTTCCATTTTCATCGCTTCCGTGACCATTAAATGGTCGCCTTTATCGACTTTTTCCCCTTTTTCGACGAGCACTTTTACGACCGTCCCCGGCATTGTCGCCGCAATGTGGTTTGGGTTCGTCCGGTCCGCCTTAATACGCTCGACGACCGCAGCTTTAATGCTTTCGTCACGGATGACGACTTCACGCGGCTGGCCGTTCAGCTCGAAGTAGACGACGCGCGTGCCATCGGCCTGCGGCTGGCCGATCGACACGAGCTTGACGATGAGCGTTTTGCCGCGTTCAATCTCCACTTCAATTTCCTCGCCGAGGCGCATGCCGTACAAGAACGTCGGTGTATCGAGCACGGAAATATCGCCGTATTTTTCGACCGTTTCGGCATATTCCAAAAACACTTTCGGATAAAGCGCATAGGCAATGGCGTCAAAGTCGGTCACTTCGCGGCTGAGCTTGTCGTACAACTCCCGCTTGATTTGCTCGAAATCCACCGGCTCAAGCAGCTCGCCCGGACGGACGGTGATCGGCTCGCGCCCTTTCAAAATAATGCGCTGCAATTCTTTCGGGAACCCGCCGTGCGGCTGGCCTAAATAGCCCTCAAACAGCTCGACGACCGAATCCGGGAAGTTCAGCGTTTCTCCGCGCTCGAAAATATCTTGCTCCGTCAAGTTGTTTTGCACCATATACAGCGCCATATCGCCGACGACTTTCGATGACGGCGTCACTTTAACGATATCGCCGAACAAGTCGTTGACGCGGCGGTACATTTCTTTCACTTCATCCCACCGGTCGCCGAGGCCGACCGCCTTCGCCTGCTGCTGCAAGTTGCTGTATTGGCCGCCTGGCATTTCATGCATGTACACTTCCGTATGCGGCGCGTTCATGCCGCTTTCAAACTCCTGATAAAATTTGCGCACGTCTTCCCAATAGCGGGCCAACTGCTCAAGGCCGTAAATATCAACCTGCGGCGCCCGCTCTGTTCCTTCCAACGCATAGTAGAGCGTATTGGCGCTCGGCTGCGACGTCAAGCCGGCCATCGAGCTGACGGCGACATCGACGATATCGACGCCGGCTTCGATCGCTTTGGCGTACGTGTAAATGCCGTTGCCGCTCGTATCGTGCGTATGCAAATGGATCGGAATGTCGACCGTTTCCTTAAGCGCGGAAATGAGCACGTACGCCGCCTGCGGCTTCAACAGGCCGGCCATATCTTTAATGCCTAAAATGTGCGCACCGGCTTGCTCGAGCTCTTTCGCCAAGGCTTTGTAATAATCCAAATTGTACTTCGGCCGGTTCGGGTCCAAAATATCGCCTGTATAGCAAATAGCCGCCTCGGCGATTTTGCCGCTTTGCCGGACGGCATCGATCGCCACCGTCATCCCTTTCACCCAGTTTAGGCTGTCGAAAATGCGGAACACATCAATGCCGGCTTGCGCCGATTTGTCAACGAACTCGCGGATGACGTTGTCGGGATAGTTTTTATACCCCACGGCGTTGGCCGAGCGAAGAAGCATCTGGAACAGCACGTTCGGGATGCGCTCGCGCAGCTTGAGCAGCCGGTCCCACGGATCTTCTTTCAAAAAGCGGTACGCCACATCAAACGTCGCCCCGCCCCACATCTCAAGCGAGAACAAATTCGGCAGCAAACGCGCCGTCGGTTCGGCGATGCGCAGCATGTCGATCGTGCGCACGCGCGTCGCCAACAGCGACTGATGGGCGTCGCGGAACGTCGTATCGGTCAAGAGCACGCGCGGCTGCTCTTGGATCCAGCGAACAAGCCCTTCAGGTCCGCGTTCATCCAAAATTTGCTTCGTTCCCGCTGGGATCGGTTCCGTTTGGCTCACCTTCGGCACGCGCGGCTTGTCAAACACCGGCTTTTTCTTTTTGCCGATTCCAGGGAAGCCGTTGACCGTCACGGTGCCGATGTACGTAAGCATTTTCGTCCCGCGGTCTTTCCGGCGCGGAAACACAAACAATTCCGGCGTTGTGTCAATGAACGATGTATCATATTCCCCTGACAAAAACTTCGGATGCTGCACGACATTTTCCAAAAACGGAATGTTCGTTTTAATGCCGCGAATGCGGAATTCGCGCAAGTTGCGCAACATTTTTCTTGCCGCCTGCTCAAACGTCAACGCCCATGTCGACACTTTCACGAGCAGCGAATCGTAATACGGCGTAATAACCGCTCCTTGGAAGCCATTGCCGGCGTCCAAGCGCACGCCAAAACCGCCGCCTGAGCGGTACGCCATAATTTTTCCCGTATCCGGCATAAAGTTGTTGAGCGGGTCCTCAGTCGTCACCCGCGACTGAATCGCATAGCCGTTAATGCGGATGTCTTCCTGCTTGGGAATGCCGACTTCCGGGCTGTGGAGCGAAAATCCGTCGGCGATTAAAATTTGCGACTGGACGATGTCAATCCCGGTGATCATTTCGGTGATCGTATGCTCGACTTGGATGCGCGGATTGACCTCAATGAAATAAAATTCATCGCCTGAGACAAGGAACTCAACCGTACCGGCGTTGACGTAGCCGACGCTTTTCATCAGTTTGACCGCCGCTTCACAAATGCGCTGGCGCAGCTCGTCCGACAGCGAGACGCTCGGCGCAACCTCAACGACTTTTTGGTGGCGGCGCTGCACCGAGCAGTCACGTTCGTAAAGATGGACAATGTTTCCTTCATGGTCGCCCAAAATTTGCACTTCAATATGCTTCGGCTTTTCAATCAGCTTTTCGACATAGACGTCATCGCTGCCAAACGCCGCTTTCGCTTCCGACTTAGCCCGCTCAAACGCTTCCTTCACTTCCGACTTTGAGCGGACGATGCGCATGCCGCGTCCGCCGCCGCCCAGCGCCGCCTTGATGATGATCGGATATCCGTGCGTTTCGGCAAAGCGGACGACATCCTCAAGGCCGCCGACCGGTCCGTCGCTGCCCGGGATGACCGGAATGCCCGCCTTCATGGCCGCATGGCGCGCTTTTACCTTGTCGCCAAACATGTCGAGGTGATCCTCGTTCGGGCCGATGAAAATAATCCCTTCCTCGCGGCACCGTTTCGCAAATTGGATATTTTCCGACAAAAACCCGTACCCCGGATGGATGGCATCAACATCGTGGGCTTTGGCGATTTCGATGATGCCCTCGATGTCCAAATACGCTTCAATCGGCTTTTTCCCTTCCCCGACTAAATACGCCTCATCCGCTTTGTAGCGGTGGTACGATCCGGCGTCTTCCTTCGAATAAATCGCCACGGTGCGGATATCAAGCTCCGTGCAGGCGCGGAAAACGCGAATGGCGATCTCTCCGCGGTTGGCTACCAGCACTTTGCGAATTCGTCTTGTCCTCATTCTGTCCCTCCTCCTTTATTTAATAAAAGTATAAAAGTTTTGCCGATTTGTAAATACACTTTCTAAAAAGTCAGACCTCTTTTCTGTTTGCTGACCATCGTTTTTTCCGCTTTTTTATACCGTTGTTCGTACTTTGCAAACATAGAAATGTTCACAAGCAGACCGAGCGAAGCCATGGTCAGGACAAGCGACGTTCCCCCATAGCTGACGAGCGGCAGCGGCACCCCTGTAATCGGAATAAGGCCAACGACCCCACCAACGTTAATGAACGTTTGAAAGCCGATCATGACGGAGATGCCGATCGCAAGCAGGCTCCCAAACGCATCGTGGGAGCGGCGGGCAATCCAAAGCCCGCGCAGCACGATAAACGCCAATAACCCAAGCGTGAACGCTACACCAAATAAGCCGAGCTCTTCGGCGATGACCGCCATAATAAAATCGGTGTGCGACTCTGGCAGGTAGCCGTATTTTTGAATGCCTTTGCCAAGCCCCACTCCTTTCAGCCCGCCAAGCCCGATCGCCAAATACGAATTGACGAGCTGATAGCCGTCCGTATCCGCATATTGAAACGGATCCAAAAAACTGTAAAGGCGCGACAACCGTTCGTCCGAAAAAATCTTTTTGCCCATGAACGGAAGCCAAAGCGGCGACAGCATCACGGCGATCAAAGCGAAAAAGAGCAGCTGCTTGAAAAGCAACGTGAGGCGCAGTCCAGACGAAAGAATGATGCACACCGCGATGACAAAAACGATAAACGCCGTGCCGAAGTCCGGCTGAATGGCGATCAACGCACAAATAAACAGCGTATAGTAAATGGGGAATAAATTGCTTTTCACCGGCTCAGCCAGCCGTTTCCGCTTGTTGGCAAACGCCGCCGACAAGTACAAAATCAGGCCGAGCTTGGCCAGCTCCGCCGGCTGGATGGAAAGCGCCCCAACGCGAAACCAGCTTGTCGCATTGTTGACCGTATGGCCAAGGAACGCAACCGCGATCAGCATCAGCGGGGAAACGAAGAAAACGAATTTCACGAATCGTTCTTTTCGCCACACTTTATACGGAATAATAGCCATCATGGCAAAGGCAGCGAGCGCGGCGATGAGCCAATGCTTTTGCCGCTCATAAAAATAGTCGCTCGGCACCTCAAAACGGATGACGGCCGTCACCATGCTCGCGCTGTACACCATAATCAGGCCGAACAACGACAGCATAATGACCGCGGCCATGAGCGGATAATCGTAACATTTCAACACTTTCTTCCGTAATTGTCGATCCATCGTCCCTCTTCCCTGTTTGCACGTATGTACATAAATCATTCGCAGCAGCGCGCCGATTTCCTGCCCAAAAACAGAAAAACTCAAACGACGGCAGGCCAATCGTTTGAGTTGCCATGTATCGTTATCGTACGCGCTTTTTTGTCACTGCTTCATGCAATGCGGAAAGCTCGCGCTCAAGCCGGTCAAGGAGCGCCTTTCCGTCTTTGGCCTCCACAAGCCCGAGGCGCACCGCAAAGTCGATTTCCCGCGACAAGCCGAACATTTGCGTGTCCAACACTTCCTCATAGAGCGGACATTGCGGCATCGTCAAATGATCCATTTGCACGCGGATGAGCTGAATAATTTTTTCCGCATCGGCTTGCAGCAGCGCGTACGCCTTTTCGCGATAGCCCATCGATTCGTCCGTCACATCGATCCCTCCGTTCTCTCCCCTATCCTTCTTTAAATCTTAACGTGAAACAAGCCATTTTGCAAGTTGAAACCATTGACAGCAATCCGGCTTGGAACATGACAAACGCTTTATTTATTATTATACTAAAAACAGCGGCAACATGCAGAGGAGAGGGTGTCTTGATGAGCGATATTATCATGCTGACGGGAAAGGTCAACTTTACGATTACGCTCGACCCTGGCGTCTGGATTTTCGATGACCGAAAAGTCGATTTGGACACGTATTTTTCGCATCCGAAACCGGATCAGGCCGAGGCAGGGCAAGAGGAAGAAGAAATCAAAAAGTGGTCGGCGTTTTGGGACCGGGAAATTCAGGAGGGGGCCGTCTTTCCGCCCACATTGAAAACCGAGCGGCGTTTTTTGAAGGAGAAAATCATCACCGGTTCGTTCGGCATGCCGTTTGCTCCGTTTTTGCAAAACGCTGAACCGCACGAAGACGCTTCCGAACTTGTCGTCGTGACGGAAAGCGGGGAAACGGTGATCCCGCTCGACAAAGCATACGATTTGATTTTTGCTTTTTCTAAAAACGGAAAGCCGCTGCGCGATGACGGTCCGGTGCACATTTATTTCGGCGACGGCTCGAACCGCGAAGCGCCGATTACCCATGTGCGCCAGCTCATCGTCCGCTGACCAGACGCTCCGTCAAGAGGACGTCCGGTTTTCGGTCGGCCGTGAGGGGCCGCCATTCCTGTTCGTTCGCGTGACGCAGGATTGGCAGCCTCCCAAGCGGCCGGTTGGAAGACGAGGGCTAAAGCAAGTCGGCAGCGAGCTGGGCGAGCGCGGAACGCTCTCCTTTGACAAGGCGGATATGACCGGCGATTTTTTGGTCTTTGAATTTCTCGACCACATACGTCAAGCCGTTGTTGTATTCATCCAAATATGGATGGTCGATCTGTTCCGGATCGCCCATTAAAATGATTTTGCTTTTTTCGCCGACGCGCGTCAAAATCGTCTTCACTTCATGCTTTGTCAAGTTTTGCGCCTCATCAATAATGATGAACTGCTCCGGCAGGCTGCGGCCGCGAATGTAGGTGAGCGCCTCGACTTCAATCGAGCTCATGCCGGCTAAAATGGCGTCCAATTCCCCCGGCTTTTTCGTGTTGAACAAATACTCAAGGTTGTCAAAAATCGGCTGCATCCACGGGCGCAGCTTTTCTTCCTTTTCCCCGGGCAAAAAGCCGAGGTCTTTCCCCATCGGCACGATCGGGCGCGCGACAAGCAGCTTTTTGTACGTGCGCAAGTCTTCAGTCTGCATGAGCCCGGCAGCAAGCGCGAGCAGCGTTTTCCCGGTTCCAGCCTTGCCGATTAACGTCACGAGCGGAATATCGTCGCGCATAAGCAGCTCAAACGCCATCGTTTGCTGCACGTTGCGCGGGCGAATGCCCCATATATGCTCATGATGAAAAATCAGCTTCTTCACCTTTTTGCCGTTTTGGTCGACGATGCCAATCGCCGAAGCTGAACTGCCGAATGCGTCTTTCATAATAATAAACTGATTCGGGTAAAACGGGTGATCAGCGATATCGGCCAACACGAGCTCCCCTTTATCATAAAACCGTTGCAGGTGATCCCTCCCTATGTACAGTTCCAAAAACCCGGTGTAAATATGGTCGACGTCAACGACGCGGTCGCTTAAGAAGTCTTCGGCCTGCAGCCCGATGGCATCCGCTTTCACGCGCACGAGCGCATCTTTGCTCACCAAAATGACCGAACGTCCGTCCTCTTTCGCTTGTTCCTCAAGCGATAAGTTTTTCGCCACCGCCAAAATGCGGTTGTCGTTCGTTTTTTCGACAAAAATTTCCTGAAGCTGATGGAATGAACGGTGGTTCAGTTCAATGCGCAGCACCCCTCCGTTTTCAAGCGGAATTTTCTCGTGCAACTTGCCGTTCTCGCGCAGGCGGTCGATCAGCTTCGACACCTGGCGGGCGTTTCTCCCGACCTCATCCATATACCGCTTTTTCGAATCCACTTCCTCCAGGACGACAGCCGGAATGACGACCTCGTTGTCCTCGAACGAAAAAATTGAATACGGGTCTTGCAAGAGGACGTTTGTATCAAGCACATAGATTTTCTTTCCCAAATTCCGCTTCCCCCTAGCGTCCGTTTTTCGCCTTGTATACCGGATGGGAATGGCTGTGGTATAGCATATGAAAAAATGTATAAAGATAGAAGGATTTTTGCAAAATAAAGTCAAAAAAGCAGAGGTGGGCAAAGATGAAGAAAACACTCGGATGGCTGGCCGCCTTCTCCCTTCTTCTTTTAGGCGGATGCAATGTTGGAAACAGCAATGAAGCAAACGATGGGGACCGTTCGCTTGTGCGCGTCAGAAATACGGTTGATGAGCAGGTAGAAAATAAATCGGGCCAGGAGATCGCCCGCCGGATTGCGGAGATCGCGAACCGTGTGCCGAACGTTCACGATGCTACCGCGATCGTTGTGGGCAAGTACGCCATCGTCGGCATTGACGTCGGCGCCAATGTCGACGCCTCACGCGTCGGCACGATCAAATATTCCGTTGCAGAAGCGCTGCAAAAAGACCCGTACGGCGCCAACGCAATTATTATCGCCGATCCGGACCTTTACACGCGCGTGCGCAACATCGGCCGGCAAATTGATGAGGGGCGGCCGGTGCAGGCATTCATGAACGAAATCGCCGACATCGTTGGACGGGTGATGCCGGAAGTGCCAAGCGACCTGTTTGAAACGACGCCAAATCCGACCGAAGAAAACGACGGGCAGTTGAACAACCAAGAGGAACGGCAGTTGAACGAACGTCAAGAAAAGCAGTCCAACCACCACTTAAACCGCTAAACGATTCTGCTGCGCTGTGGTATAATGGATCGGGAGGGGCATTTTCGATCTTAATGACAGCCGGAGAAGCTTTAGCGTGACAGAGAACCGAACAACGAGCCGCCTTCCGGACAAATCAATTTGTCTGGAAGGCGGTGTTGTTCGGCCGCTCGCCAGTCGAAAAATAAAAAACGTTAAAGTTTCAACGTGCATTGATATAGTTGTTGAGGTGAACCATGAGAGTCAAATGCGTGCTTTGCGAACAAATTGACACGATCGACGATGAATCGCCGCTCGCCAAACGGCTTCGCAACCGCCCGATCCATACGTACATGTGCCGTCAATGTCATGACCGCATTGCGGAAAAAACACGGATGCGGCTGGCGACAGGAAAATTCCGCTTCTATCGCGGCAACCGCACCGATGACGATTGGTAACCAAAAACCGGCACTGAGAAGCGGCCGCTTTCCAGTGCCGGTTTTGCTTTTTTATTTCTTTATGATCCGTACTTCTCGGGCTCGGCTTCGATCTGCCGCCATATCGCTTCCGCCAGCTCCACAGGGAAATGAGCCGTCTTTGTTTCCCCGCCGCACCTATATTCAACAACGTACCGCCCGCTCGCTTCGTCTTTGGCGGCCTTCACCGCCGTCACGCCGAAGTTGTTTTCCAAGATAGCCAGAAAAAACGACGCCGTGTCGCGCGCCGCCTCATCGTGCGGGCGGGCGGCGGCGACAATTTCGATTGTCAGCCAGTTGTAAAGAGCGTCTTGCACCGATTTCATGGCTTTTCTCCCTCTTTCGCCTGCCTGAGGCGGATTTTGTAAATGAGCAATACGAGCGCGGCGACCGCCAATCCTTCCGCCACAGGCAAAAAAACAGCGAAAAACGTTAACACCGTGCAGCCGAGCGCCAGCAAGACGTAAATGACGGCGCTTTTCAACAGCGGCAGCCGGCGGGCAAAACCGAGACGGTAAACAAGCGCCGCCAGCAGCAAAACCGTGGCGTACAGCAGCCACATGCCGCGCTCGGGATTGCCGTCAACGTCATAAAGCGAGGCGAAAAACGTCAGCCGTTCCAGCACGTTCATACTGTTCCCTCCCGTTCACCCGAATGGCCCGCCAAAACGCAGCCCTGTTTTGTTTCCTCTCAAGCGCCGCGCGGCAGAAGCATGCACACGCCGGCGCATCCAGGGCTTTCCCGGTTAGCCAAAGGCATGCCGCTTCTATTTTGCCTGTTGCGCCGCTTTCTTTCTCTTCTCCGCTTTTTCGCGCTCGCTTTTGCTTAAGATTTTTTTGCGCAAACGAATGGAAACCGGCGTCACTTCACAATATTCATCGTCGTTCAAATACTCAAGCGCCTCTTCCAACGTCAGCAGGCGCGGCTTTTTCATCGTCACCGTCTGCTCTTTCGTCGATGAGCGCACATTCGTAACATGCTTCTCGCGGCAAATGTTGACGACAAGGTCGTTTTCCCGGTTGTGCTCGCCGACGATCATTCCTTCGTACACTTCTGTGCCCGGCTCGACAAAAATCGTGCCGCGGTCCTCAAGCTGCATAATGCTGTACGCTGTCGCCTTGCCGGTTTCCATCGAGACGAGCACCCCTTGGCGGCGGCCTCCGATCGCGCCAGCCTGCATGGGAGCGTAATGGTCAAATGAATGGTTTAAAATGCCATACCCACGCGTCAGCGACATAAATTCGCTTCGATAGCCGATCAACCCGCGCGACGGCACAAGAAAGACGAGGCGCACTTGTCCGTTGTCTCCATGCACCATATCGGCGAGTTCACCTTTGCGGCTGCCAAGCGATTCCATAACAGCGCCGGTATACTCTTCCGGAACGTCGATCACGACTCGTTCAATCGGTTCGCACAAAACGCCATCGATCTCTTTGACAATAACTTCCGGCTTCGATACTTGCAGTTCATACCCTTCTCGGCGCATGCTTTCAATTAGAATGGCTAAATGAAGCTCGCCGCGTCCGGAAACGATCCATGCATCCGGCGAATCGGTCGGCTCGACGCGCAGGCTGACATCGGTCTCAAGCTGGGTGAGCAGCCGCTCTTCCAACTTCCGTGCCGTCACATATTTGCCTTCGCGCCCGGCAAACGGGCTGTTGTTGACAAGAAAGGTCATTTTCAGCGTCGGCTCATCAATATGAAGCGGCGGCAACGGTTCCTGGCGGTCCGGCGGACAAACGGTCTCGCCGACGTTAATGTCTTCCATTCCCGCAACAGCCACGATGTCGCCGGCGTGGGCTTCTTCAATCTCGATCCGCTTTAAGCCAATAAAGCCGAACAACTTTGTGACGCGGAACTGTCTCACGGTGCCGTCGCGCTTCAATAAGGCGACTTGCTGGCCGGTTTTCATCGTGCCGCGGAAAATGCGCCCGATGCCGATGCGGCCCACGTATTCGTTATAATCGAGCAGGGCCACCTGGAATTGCAACGGTTCATCGCGATTGTCCGCCGGCGCCGGAATATGCTCGATGATCGTCTCAAACAAGGCGGTCATGTCCCCGCCTTGCCGGTCCGGGTCAAGGCTTGATGTTCCGCGAAGCGCCGATGTGTACACGACCGGAAACTCAAGCTGCTCCTCCGAAGCGCCGAGTTCAATAAACAAGTCGATCACTTCATCGACGACTTCCGCCGGACGGGCAAACTCGCGGTCGATTTTGTTGACGACGACAATCGGCACAAGCTGCTGCTCAAGCGCTTTTTTGAGCACAAACCGCGTTTGCGGCATGCAGCCTTCGTACGCATCGACGACAAGCAAGACGCCGTCAACAAGGCGCATGATCCGCTCCACTTCCCCGCCGAAATCGGCGTGCCCCGGTGTATCCAAAATGTTGATGCGCGTCCCTTTATACAACACAGCAGTATTTTTGGCTAAAATCGTAATGCCGCGCTCACGCTCCAAATCGTTGCGATCAAGCGCCCGCTCCTCGACTTGTTCGTTTTCGCGGAATGTCCCCGACTGCCGGAGCAGTTGGTCGACGAGCGTCGTTTTTCCATGGTCGACGTGGGCGATGATCGCGATATTGCGAAGATCGATTCGTTTGTTCGTCAATGTCGGTCACTCCTGTTCGGCAAACTGCTTGTCTATTATATCACAACCGATAGAAAATCGGCATGTTTTCCGGTACGCTAGAAAAAGACGCCTCATTTTCCGAGAAAGGAGTCAAGCGGATGAAACGCATCGAACCTGTGCCGCTGCTACTCGCCATCCTCGCTGTCGCCGCCGTCATGGCGATCGGCGTTTTCATCGCTGAGCAAAGCGCAACCGGCATCGCCGTCTCGAC
Organism: Geobacillus sp. Manikaran-105; assembly: GCF_002809955.1. Lineage (NCBI taxonomy): Bacteria > Bacillati > Bacillota > Bacilli > Caryophanales > Anoxybacillaceae > Geobacillus > Geobacillus sp. Manikaran-105. The sequence continues at coordinate 14,737 of NZ_PIJG01000018.1, read as the reverse complement.
GCTCACGTTTATCGCCATCATGGGCGCCGGGTTCGTTCGCAAAAAGCGGATGCGCGAATAAAAAAACGGGACTGATCCGAAAACGCACTCGCATTTTGGATCAGCCCCTTTTCTTGCCGCAGCCTCCTTCTCGTCAGCCCCGAAGGTAGCGCTGCAAAATTTCCTCATGCACGCCCGGCTTGGCGGCAAGCACAGAGCTGCGGTTGAGCAGATCGATCGGCTTTCCGTCGAGGTTCGTCATGATTCCGCCCGCCTCTTCAATTAAAATCATCCCGCCGGCAAAATCCCACGGCGACAGGCGCGGCGAAATGTAGGCGTCCAAGCGGCCGGCTGCGACATAGGCGAGCTCGAGCGCCGCCGACCCGTACGAACGCGTGCCGCGCGCATCTTTGGCCAGCCTCACGAGTGGACGATGGTCGAGACGTTTATTTTCCATGAGCCATGTGCCATTAATGGCGATGATCGATTCCGCCACCGGTGCCGGCTGCAAGCGGCCGAGCGGCTCGCCGTTCAAAAACAGCCCCTTCCCTTTTTGCGCGGTATACAGCTCGTCAAAGACAACGTCATACACATAGCCAAGCTGGCCGACGCCATCTTCGAAAATGCCGACCGACACGGCAAAGTGGCGCCGCTGATGGACAAAGTTCATCGTTCCGTCAATCGGGTCAATGACCCATACAACGCCGTCCAATGCGGCCAGCTCATCACCGAACCCTTCTTCGCCCAACAGGCGATGGCCGGGAAATTGGCGGCGGATGTGCTCGGCGAAAAACTGCTCAATGCCGCGGTCGACGTTCGACACCAAGTCGTTGCGGTTTTCCTTCGTTTCCACAGTCAGCGGCTCCGCAAACGAGGCGCGGATGCGCTGTCCCGCTTCTGCAATCCATTGCCGGGCATACTGGTCGATCTCTTCCCATTTTCCTGCCATGTCTATTCCTCCCGCTTTTATTATGTACGCAGCAGCCGGAAAGGGGTGGGCACCGCTCAAGAAAAAAACGAACCGCAAAGATGGTTCGCCTTAAAAATGGTCATACTTGAAGGCGCATCAGTTCTTGGCGCAGCTTTTCAAGCCGCCGTTTGCATTCTCTTTTCTTTTCTTCATCGTTTTCCATCATGGCTTCATACAGCGTCGCCAATTCATAATCAAGTTCGAGCCGCAACACCGCCATGCGTTTGTCTCCGTCTGGCCGTTTCAGCGAATTGGCGGTTTTTTTCATCTTCGTCCGCACCCCTTTCTCGATCATCCGCTAAACTTCCGGCGCCCCTCACGGAATGTGCTGCTTCGTTTTGTTTTATATTATATTATGTGGAAAAAGGGGTGTATGCAACTAATTTGTGCGTTTACCTACCGCGTTTCGCCCGCTTGGCCCGATGTGAATCCAGTCACCGTTTTTTGCCTCTTTCATCTGCTTGATGACCGCGTACGATGAATAGCCGCTTTCTTTTTCAAACTCGGCATACAGCCGGTTTTCCTCGCTTTTCGACGGGACGATCTCTTTGAAACGGCGGTATATCTCCATTAATTCTTCGCGTTTCATCCCCCGCTCATACGCCGTTTCGACCGCCGTAAAAAATTTAATGACATCAATGATTTCTTGCGTCGACCAATCATACGAAAACGGGTACGAATAGCCCATTGTTTCACCTCCGCCGTTAGTTTGCCCAACGGCGCCGAATTTGTTCCGCCTCGCCGATCATGCGGGCAAACAGTTCAGCGACCGACGGAATGTCGTGAATAAGCCCAATCGCCTGTCCGGCCCAAGCGAACCCTTCATCCACCTTCCCTTCGTAAATAAAGCGCCGATTCGCCTCTCCGCTAATGTATTCTTTCAAATCGTCATACGTGCCGCCTTGGCGCTCAATTTCCAATATTTTTTCTGTCCACTTGTTGGCAATTGCCCGCCCCGGCGCTCCGAGCGACCGTTTGATGACCACTGTGTCATGCTCACTGGCGTTCACGATCATGTCTTTGTATATCGGATGGGCGTGAACGCATTCTTTCGTGGCGATAAACCGCGTGCCCATTTCAATTCCTTCCGCTCCAAGCGCCAGCGCCGCCATAAGCCCGCGCCCGTCGGCGATCCCGCCCGAAGCGATGACCGGAATCGATACGGAATCAACGACTTTCGGGATGAGGACGAACGTGCCGGTGTCATATTTGCCAAGGTGGCCGCCCCCTTCCTGCCCGACGACCATCACCGCATCGGCGCCAAGCTCTTCCGCTTTGACCGCTTGGCGAACAGCTGCGACAAGCACTAATGTTTTGACGTTCGTTCCTTTCAGCAGTTCAAAAAACGGCGCCGGATTGCCGCCTGTGACCGAGACGACCGGCACGCCCTCATCAAGCGCCGCCTCAAGCATATGAGCGAACGGGCGGCCGTGCTGGCCGATGGCAAAATTAACTCCAAACGGCCGGTCCGTCTTTTCTTTCACTTTGCGGATTTCCTCGCGCAAGCGCTCCGGGCTTTCAAGCGACATCGCCGTAATTTGGCCGAGCCCGCCGGCGTTGGAGACGGCGGCGGCCAAGTCGGCGTACGCCAGATAGGCTAATCCCCCTTGAATGATTGGATATGTAATGCCGAGCAACTCGGTCACTCTCGTGTTCCATTCCATCGATTCATTCCCCCTTTTGATGTTATCCTTCTTTTACTTCTTGTTTTGATCGCCATTCTCCTTTTTTGGTGCAACATTCTTTTCTTCTTTGCAAACGAACAAATAAATGCTATAATGCATTTGTTTTATTTTTAAGGTAAAGAGGTGTGGGGAACCATTGTCACAACTCGAAACACCATTGTTTACCGGACTGTTGGAGCATATGAAAAAAAATCCGGTTCAATTTCACATCCCCGGCCATAAAAAAGGGGCCGGCATGGATCCGGAGTTTCGCGCCTTCATCGGAGAAAACGCCTTGGCGATCGATTTAATCAACATCAGTCCGCTCGACGATTTGCATCATCCGAAAGGGATGATCAAACGTGCACAGGAGCTCGCCGCCGAAGCGTTCGGCGCCGATTACACGTTTTTCTCAGTGCAAGGGACGAGCGGGGCGATCATGACGATGGTCATGTCGGTCGCCGGACCGGGCGATAAAATTATTGTGCCGCGCAACGTCCATAAATCGGTCATGTCTGCAATCGTCTTTTCTGGGGCGACGCCGATTTTCATCCATCCGGAAATTGACAAGGAGCTCGGTATTTCCCACGGCATTACGCCACAGGCAGTGGAAAAAGCGCTCCACCAACACCCGGATGCCAAAGGGGTGCTCGTCATCAACCCGACGTATTTTGGCATTGCCGGCGATTTGAAAAAAATCGTCGAGATCGCCCACTCGTACAACGTTCCGGTGCTTGTCGACGAAGCGCACGGCGTGCACATTCATTTTCATGAGGACTTGCCGCTCTCCGCGATGCAAGCCGGGGCCGATATGGCGGCGACAAGCGTCCATAAGCTCGGCGGATCGCTGACGCAAAGCTCGATTTTAAATGTGCGCGAAGGGCTCGTCTCCGCGAAGCACGTGCAAGCGATCTTAAGCATGTTGACGACGACGTCGACGTCGTATTTGTTGCTCGCTTCGCTCGATGTCGCCCGCAAACAGCTGGCGACGAAAGGGCGGGAGCTCATTGACAAGGCGATCCGCCTCGCGGAATGGACACGGCGGCAAATCAACGAAATTCCATATTTGTACTGCGTCGGTGAAGAAATTTTAGGCACGGAAGCGACGTACGACTACGATCCAACGAAGCTGATCATCTCCGTCAAGGAGCTCGGCTTGACCGGCCATGATGTCGAACAATGGCTCCGCGAAACGTATAACATCGAAGTGGAGCTTTCGGATTTGTATAACATTTTGTGCATCATCACGCCAGGCGACAGCGAGCGGGAAGCCGGGCTGCTCGTTTCGGCCCTCCGCCGCCTGTCGGACGAGTTCAGCCATCAGGCGGAAAAAGGAGTCAAACCGAAAGTGCTGCTTCCGGATATCCCGGCCTTAGCCTTGACGCCGCGCGACGCCTTTTATGCAGAAACAGAAGTCGTGCCGTTTCACGAGTCAGCCGGACGGATCATCGCGGAATTTGTGATGGTGTATCCGCCGGGCATCCCGATTTTTATTCCCGGTGAAATCATTACGGAGGAAAATTTGAAGTATATCGAGACAAACTTGGCCGCCGGCCTGCCGGTGCAAGGCCCTGAGGACGATACGCTGCAGACGTTTCGCGTCATCAAAGAATATAAGCCGATTCGTTGAATGCACAAGCCGGTTTTCCCGGCTTGTTTTTTTGGGCCAAAATCAACGGCGCGCATGTGCTTTACCCCACATGCGCGCCTATCCGTTCCTTCCCCCGTTTGTTTGCCCGCCTTATTCTTTTTCTCCGTCCTCGCGGTCATGACCGCAGCAATCGCATTTCCCGTAAAGCGTTGTCACTTTTTCATCTTCAAAATACGCAATTGTCGCTTCACACGTTTGGCATACGATCGTGCCCATCCCCAAAACCCCTTTATGATGATAAATGTTGTTGTTGGTTTTATAATAATATATCATATTTAGATTGTCAATCCCAATTTGTATGTCACATTTCGAATTATGACGGCTCTTTTATGACACCAAACTTTTTCACCGCAGTCCGGAAAAACATGGTACAATGAAGACGAGAGAGACAAAAAGATGGCGAAAGGAGAGAAGGGCGTTGAATGCAAGCCTAAAGCTGCCGGGGGGAAAATCGATCAGCATCGAGGAAATCAAACAGTTGCTCGAACGTTACCGAGCCGCGCTGCGCAAAACGGGGGAGCAGCTTGGATGGGCGTACGAGCAGGCAGCCTTTCCATACACGGTGCATGAACGCGACCACGTTCTTTATTTGCAAGGCGACGGACGCTTATACAAAGGGATGGCCATTGCCGTGCGGACAGCCGGAGAAGAAACATGGATTGAGCTGGCATTGGCGCCGGGAGCAACGCACGGGGACAAAGGAAAAGCAAACGAATTCAGCAAATGGATGGCCAAAACGCTTGGCGGCGAACTGCGTTTATTCAGCGGCCGGACGATGTCGTTCGGCCGCGCGTAAACAGCGGCATGGGACCGCTGTTTTTTGTTCGCCGAACCGCGCCGCTTCCGCACCCAAGGGACAGATCATGGAATAGATTGCCATATGAAATGCTGGCCGGCAAAATACACCGCCGCCGTGGCAGCTGTTGTAAGGAGCGCTTTGCGCGTCGCCAAGCCGAGCTGGCGCGCCAGTAAAAACGCTATGTACATGAAGACGCACAACATCAAGCCGCGGAAAAACGGCCGGTCCCGCCCCGACAGCCACTCGATCAAGGAAAAACTGCTCCAAATCATCATTTGCAGCAAAAAGGCGACATACGCTTTCATCATTTCCATCTCCTGCTTTTCTTTACCATAACGATATGAAACGAAAGCGGAAAATAGTATGAAAAACAGGACAAGAAATGCGTCATTTCCGCATGATAAGAAAAACGACCGGGCCAAGCCCGGTCGTTTCACAGTTACTTCGTAATGATATGAATCGGTGTGCCAAGCGCCACTTCCGCCGCTTCCATGGCGATTTCGCCAAGCGTCGGATGGGCATGGATCGTCAAAGCGATGTCTTCCGCCGTCATGCCGGCTTCAATGGCGAGCCCAAGCTCGGCGATCATGTCAGAAGCATTTGGACCGATGATTTGCGCACCAATGACGACGCCGTCCTCTTTGCGGACAACGAGCTTCAAGAAGCCGTCCGTATCGTTCAGCGCCAAGGCGCGGCCGTTGGCAGCAAACGGGAATTTCGCGGCAATGACGTCAATGCCCTCGTCTTTCGCCTGCTGCTCAAAATAGCCGACCGACGCGCATTCCGGATCGGAGAAGACAACGGCTGGAATGGCCACGTAATCGACTGCCGACGGATGGCCGGCGATGGCTTCCGCAGCCACTTTTCCTTCATACGACGCTTTATGGGCGAGCGCCGGACCTGGAACGATGTCGCCGATCGCAAAAATGTTCGGCACGCTCGTGCGGCATTGATGATCGACTTCGATCAAGCCGCGGTCTGTCATTTTCACGCCGAGCTGCTCGAGCCCAAGCTCGTCCGTATTCGGCCGGCGGCCGACGGTGACGAGCACATAGTCGGCGTCAATCGTTTTCGTTTCGCCATTCGCCTCATACGTGACCGTGACGCCGTCTTCGCGTTCTTCGGCCCCTTTCGCCAATGCGTTCGTCACGACTTCAACGCCTTTTTTCTTCAGGCGCTTCTTGATGATGGCGGCCATTTGCTTCTCAAAACCGGACAAAATTTCGCCGGCCCCTTCTAAAATGGTCACTTTCGTCCCAAAGTTGGCGTAAGCCGTACCGAGTTCGATGCCAATATAGCCGCCGCCGATGACCACGAGCGATTTCGGCACTTCCCCAAGGTTGAGAGCTCCCGTCGAGTCAAGAATGCGGTTGGAAAACTTGAAGTTCGGCAGCTCAATCGGGCGCGAGCCGGTGGCGATAATCGCGTTTTTGAACGTATACGTCTGCGCGCTGTCGCCGTTGACGACACGCACCGTATTGGCGTCGACAAAATACGCTTCCCCTTTGACGATCTCTACTTTGTTTCCTTTTAACAGCCCTTCGACGCCGCCCGTTAATTTTTTCACGACGCTTGCTTTCCATTCTTGCACTTTGGCAAAATCGACGGTGACGTTCTCCGCCTTAATGCCCATTTCTTCGGAATGCTTCGCCTGCTCATAGCGGTGGCTTGCGGAGATCAGCGCCTTTGACGGGATGCAGCCAACATTTAAGCAGACGCCGCCTAAATTGCCCTTTTCCACAATCGTCACTTTTTGTCCGAGCTGCGCGGCGCGGATGGCGGCGACATACCCGCCAGGACCGGCGCCGACGACAAGCGTTTCCGTTTCAATTGCAAAATCGCCAACTACCATCGTTTTACGCCTCCATTAGTAATAATTCTGGGTCACTCAACAGCCGTTTGATATGGTTGAGCGCTTTTTGCGCTGTCGCCCCGTCGATCATCCGGTGGTCAAAGCTGAGCGAGAGCGCCAGCATCGGGGCAGCGACAATTTCACCGTCACGGACGATCGGCTTTTCCGCAATGCGGCCGATGCCAAGAATCGCCACTTCCGGATGGTTGATGACCGGGGTAAACCATTGCCCGCCGGCCGAACCGATGTTTGTAATCGTGCACGAAGCGCCTTTCATTTCTCCCGGCGTCAGTTTGCCGTCGCGCGCTTTCTCGGCGAGCTCATTGATTTCTTGCGCCAAGGCGAAAATCGGCTTGCGATCGGCATGTTTAATGACCGGCACAAGCAAGCCGCGGTCCGTATCAGCGGCGATGCCGATATTGTAATAATGCTTCTGGATGATTTCTTCCGTCTCATCATCAATGGACGTATTCAACACTGGGTATTCACGCAGCGCGGAAACGAGCGCTTTGACGACGTACGGCAAAAACGTCAGCTTGATGCCTTTTTCCGCGGCAATAGCCTTGAATTTTTTCCGGTGAGCAACAAGCTTCGTCACATCGGCTTCGTCCATCAGCGTCACGTGCGGAGCGGTATGTTTGGAATGCACCATCGCTTTGGCAATCGCCCGACGGATGCCGCTCATTTTCTCGCGCGTTTCCGGGAATTCGCCTTCTGGCGCCGCCGGTTTCGCTGCCGCCGGCGCCGCTTTTTCCTCCGCTGCGGCCGGTGCCGGTTTTGCGCCGCCGGCAAGGAAAGCGTCAATATCTTCTTTCAGGACGCGGCCGTTTTTGCCCGTTCCTTGGACAAGCCGAATATCGACGCCTTTTTCGCGCGCATACTTGCGCACGGACGGCATGGCGATGACGCGGCGGTTCGGGTCAGCCTCCGCTTCAGCTGCCGGTGCATTGGGAGCGACAGCGTCAACCTTTTCCTCTTTCGACACCGTTTCCGTTTTTTCCTCTTTTTTCGCTTCTTCTTGCTCTTGTCCTTTAAACGTCATGTTTTCATAACCCGGCGCATCGAGCGTGATGAGCGTTTGCCCGACCGTTGCCACTGTTCCCTCCGGGACGAGGATTTCAAGCACTTTCCCTTTGACCGGGGAGGGAATTTCGACAACCGCCTTGTCATTTTGCACTTCGCACAATACATCGTCTTCGTTCACTTCATCGCCCGGTTTCACAAACCATTTGACAATTTCACCTTCGTGGATGCCTTCGCCAATGTCCGGCAGCTTAAATTCAAAAGCCACTGTCTGTCTACCTCCTATCGTTTGCCGAAAATGGGCGGGGGAAGGCGTTCCGCTCCCCCGAATTTGTCCGCTGTTAGAAGTTCATCACTTTTTTCGCCGTTTCGATTACATCTTTAAAGTTCGGCAGCCATACCGATTCCGCCTGAGCAAACGGATAGACCGTGTCCGGAGCGGCCACGCGCAACACCGGCGCCTCAAGGCTTAAGATGGCGCGTTCGTTAATCTCCGCCACGACGTTGGCGGCGATGCCAGCCTGCCGTTGCGCTTCTTGAACGACAATGGCGCGGCCCGTTTTTTCGACCGAACCGATGATCGTTTCAATATCGAGCGGCTGCACGGTGCGCAAGTCGACGACTTCGGCAGAAATGCCTTCCTTCTCTAATTCTGCCGCCGCTTTTAACGATTCATGCACCATGGCGCCGTACGCGATGATCGTGATGTCTTTTCCTTCCCGCTTAATGTCCGCCTTGCCGATCGGAATCGTGTATTCCCCTTCCGGCACTTCCTGACGGAACGAACGGTACAGCTTCAAATGTTCAAGGAAAATGACCGGGTCGTTGTCGCGAATCGCCGAGATGAGCAGCCCTTTCGCATCATACGGCGTCGACGGAATGACAACCTTCAAGCCTGGCTGTTGGGCGACAAGCCCTTCCAAGCTGTCTGAGTGCAACTCCGGCGTATGGACGCCGCCGCCAAACGGAGAACGGATCGTAATCGGCATATGGTAGCGTCCGCCCGTACGATAGCGGATGCGCGCCATTTGCCCGCAAATCGAATCCATCGCTTCATACACGAAGCCGAAAAACTGGATTTCCGGCACCGGGCGAAACCCTTGCAGCGCCAAACCGATCGCCAAGCCGCCGATTCCTGATTCGGCGAGCGGCGTGTCAAAAACGCGATCTTCGCCAAATTCGGCCTGCAGCCCTTCCGTCGCCCGGAATACGCCGCCGTTGACCCCAACGTCTTCCCCGAAAATGAGCACGTTCGGATCATTTTTCAACTCGATGCGCAGCGCATCGGTGATCGCCTGAACCATTGTCATTTGCGCCATGGCTTACTTCGACTCCTTCTCTTTGTAAATTTCATACTGCTCCTTCAAATTGAACGGCAGTTCTTCAAACATGATGCTGATCAAGTCGGTTACTTTTTGCTTCGGCGTTTCGTCCGCTTTCTTGATCGCTTCTTTAATCTCTTCTTTTGCCTGTTCAATAACGTTGTTTTCTTCTTCTTCGCTCCACAAGCCTTTCGCCTCTAAAAACTTGCGGAAACGCACGAGTGGGTCTTTCTTCGCCCATTCGTTTTCCAACTCTTTCGAACGATAGCGCGTTGGATCGTCACCGGACATCGTATGCGGGCCATAGCGGAAGCAGAGCGTTTCAATGAGCGTCGGCCCTTCGCCGTTAATGGCGCGCTCGCGAGCAGCTTTGACCGCTGCGTAGACCGCAAGCGGGTCCATGCCGTCAACTTGAATGCCCGGAATGCCGGCGGCGACTGCTTTTTGCGCCAATGTTTTGGCAACGGTTTGCTTTTCGACCGGCGTCGAGATGGCAAAGCGGTTGTTTTGCACGACAAAGATGGCCGGCGCCTTAAACGCCCCCGCAAAGTTGATCCCTTCGTAGAAATCGCCTTGCGACGTGCCGCCGTCGCCCGTATATGTAATCGCCACTGCTTTTTTGCCCCGCATTTTCAAGCCGAGCGCCACACCAGCTGCTTGGATGTATTGGGCGCCGATAATGATTTGCGGCGGCAGGACGTTTACGCCTTCTGGAATTTGGTTGCCATGGAAATGGCCGCGCGAGAACAAAAACGCCTGATACAGCGGAAGCCCATGCCAAATGATTTGCGGAACGTCGCGGTATCCCGGCAAAATAAAATCTTCTTTTTCCAATGCAAAATGGCTGGCAATTTGGCTCGCTTCCTGCCCGGCGGTCGGCGCATAAAACCCGAGTCTCCCTTGGCGGTTCAACGAAATGGAGCGCTGGTCAAGAATGCGCGTATACACCATGCGGCGCATCAGCTCTTTCAGCTGCTCATCGCTCAGCTCCGGCATCGCCTCTTCATTGACGACTTCTCCTTCCTCATTCAAAATTTGAAATGTCGGGAACTGCTCGGCTACTTTCTCGAGCTGCTCCGCAAATGGGAATTGGAAGGTCTTTACACCCATCTTGTTCACCTCTGCCTTTCATCAAGAAATTTGGAAATCAGGCTGTCTTCATCCATATACTATTAATGTACCCAAAAGAAAGAAGAAATAAAAAGCAGCCGCCGCTTGGCGCAACGGAAACCGAAAACGGCGCCGACATCTGTATTACTATTTTTTATATCCTCATTAACACAGCATCTGTTCGCAAGTTTTAGTTTACACTTTATTTTTCACGCCGTCAACGACTTTGATTTTCCGTTGCTTTCCCTTTTGTCTCCTGGTTGTATTTGGAATCAGGAACATTCCTGAAAACATCTGTTATATTACATCGAAACAACACTGTATTAATTCTGTATTATATTTTTCGGGAAATGCAAAACGCAATGTCCGTTCACGTTATTGACAGCGCTTTCTTAAGTTTCTTTTCCGATTATTCCTTATACGCCGATAATATCTCCAGACGGCCGCATTTTCATTTACGGCGCACAGGCATTTTTGTTAGACTAACACTGTAGACCGCGATGCGAGAGACAGGAGTGAAAAGGCGAATGATCACCATGAAAGATATCATTAAAGAAGGGCATCCGACGCTGCGGAAAGTGGCTGAGCCCGTTCCGCTGCCGCCTACAGAGGAAGACAAACGCATTTTGCAAAGCTTGCTTGACTATGTGAAAATGAGCCAAGATCCGGAACTGGCGGCCAAATACGGCCTGCGGCCCGGCATCGGCCTCGCCGCTCCGCAAATCAACGTCTCCAAACGGATGATTGCCGTCCATGTCACTGATGAAAACGGAACGCTGTACAGCTATGCCTTGTTCAATCCGAAAATCGTCAGCCACTCTGTGCAGCAATGTTATTTGACGACGGGGGAAGGCTGCCTGTCGGTCGACCGTGATGTGCCCGGATACGTACCGCGCTATGCCCGCATCACGGTCACCGGCACGACGCTCGACGGCGAGGAAGTCACCTTGCGCCTCAAAGGATTGCCAGCCATCGTCTTCCAGCATGAAATCGACCATTTAAACGGCATTATGTTTTATGACCGCATCAATCCGGACGACCCGTTCCAAGTACCAGACGGGGCGATCCCGATCGGGCGCTGAACCGTGGCCGGCCATGCCAAACAGCCGCCCCGCCGAATGAGCGGCGGGGCGGCTGTTTATGGAATCAATTGCAATTGTTTCAATCCGTACCATATGCCTTCTTCACTGACCGGTTTCGTTACAAAATCGGCGACCCGTTTCACTTCCTCATGGGCATTTCCCATCGCCACGCCGGTTCCGACGAACGACAACATTTCAATGTCGTTCAGCCCATCGCCGAACGCATACACATCGCCTTTGTCAATCCCGAGCTTCTCAATCATCAGGCGGATCCCCTCCGCTTTCGATCCCCCTGCCGGCAGCACATCGGTCGACACATCGTGCCAGCGGACAAAACGGAATTCTGGATAATTGCGCACGTACGGTTCTTCTTCTGCGGCGCGGCAAAACAGCAGCGCTTGGTAAATGTCATTGTTTTCGTAATAAAGGGGATCGACAGGCGGGTGGGAAAACTTCAAGCTTCCCATGCTGACATGAATGTGCGGATGGTCGCCGACGCTCGCCCTCATTTCCTCCGCGTCCATAAAGACGAGCGGATGACCGTTGCGGTGGGCGTCCTCAGCCAACGTCCGCACTTTCTCGCGGCGGAGCGGACGCTTATGCAGGACAGTTCCTTCAAAAACGACGTATTGCCCGTTGAAGCTGACGAACGAGTCGATCCCAAGCTGGCGGCGTACATCCGCAAACATAAACGGCGCCCGGCCGGTGGCGATGGCGACATAGACGCCGGCCTGTTTTAGCTGACGGATCGCCTCAACGGTTGATGGCGGCAGCTGTTTTTGTTCATCAAGCAGCGTGCCGTCAATGTCGAAAAACACGATTTTTCTGCCCACGTTCTCTTCTCCTTGCCGAAAATGTATTCACTGTTTACCGTACTGAAAAACAATTGGAATGTCAACCGAAAGACACGGCTCGTTCCATTTTTACCCATGAAAAACAAGCCTCCACCTACATAACATATATAATAGAAACATTTACTTTCGTCGCAAATTGAGTACAATAAAAAGTAAGGAGTGATGAAAAATGTTGAAAAAGCTGAAAAAAAAGCTGCTTCAACAGTGGAAAGATTTGCTCCGGAAAAAATTGATCGCCTAACTGTTCCAACAACAGCCCTTCGGACGGAAGGGCTTCTTTCCCACTTTGGCGAATGAAACGGCCAAAATCCGTCAAAGATGATACGTACCGTCGGCACACCTCCCGCCTGTTTTTTGCTTTTGAACGACAAAAAACATGAAAACGGGGTTGCATTTTTATATAATGGAAAAGCAATCATTGTACGATAAGGAGAGATTCGGTCATGATTTTCAAAGTGTTTTACCAAGACAACGCGGAAGAGGTGCCCGTGAGAGAAAAAACGAAAACACTCTACATTGAAGCAGAATCAGAGCGGGAAGTACGCCAAAAGCTGCAAAACCGTCCGATCAATATCGAGTATATTCAGCCGTTAGAGGGGGCGCATTTGGAGTACGAAAAGAAAAGCGCTAATTTTCAAGTATTGGAGATCTCATCATGAAACTATTAACGGATCAGCAAGTCGGTGTGTTTGCCCTCGGCGGACTGGGTGAAATCGGGAAAAATACATATGGCGTACAATTTCAAGACGAAATTATTGTGATTGACGCGGGCATCAAGTTTCCAGAAGACGAATTGCTCGGCATCGACTACGTCATCCCGGACTATTCGTATTTAGTCAAGCACGCGGAAAAAGTGAAAGGGCTGTTCATTACCCATGGGCATGAAGACCATATCGGCGGCATTCCGTATTTGCTCCGGCAGGTGAACATCCCGATTTACGGCGGCAAGCTGGCGCTCGGGCTCATCCGCAATAAACTCGAAGAGCACGGGTTGCTGCGTCAGGCAAAACTCATTGAAATTCGCGAAGAGGATGTCATTCGCTTCCAAAAAACAGCGGTCACTTTTTTCCGGACGACGCACAGCATTCCGGACAGCTACGGCATCGTCGTTAAAACGCCGGTTGGCCAAATCGTCCACACAGGAGACTTTAAATTCGACTTTACACCGGTCGGCGAACCGGCAAATTTGACAAAAATGGCAGAAATCGGGAAGGAAGGCGTGCTTTGCTTGCTCTCGGACAGCACGAACAGTGAAATTCCGCATTTCACGATGTCCGAGCGGCGCGTCGGCGAGAGCATCCACGACATTTTCCGCAAAGTGAACGGCCGGATTATTTTTGCAACGTTTGCGTCCAACATCCATCGGCTTCAACAAGTGACCGAAGCGGCGGTCGCCAACAACCGGAAAATCGCTGTCTTCGGCCGCAGCATGGAAGCGGCGATTGAAATCGGCCAAGAACTCGGTTACATCAAATGCCCAAAAGGCACGTTTGTTGACGCTAACGAAATCAACCGCCTGCCGGCCAATCGGGTGACGATTTTGTGCACCGGCAGCCAAGGCGAGCCGATGGCGGCGTTGTCGCGCATCGCCAACGGCACGCACCGGCAAATTCAAATCATCCCAGGCGACACGGTTGTTTTCTCCTCATCGCCAATTCCGGGCAACACCGTGAGCGTCAACCGGACGATCAACATGCTGTACAGAGCCGGTGCGGAAGTGATCCACGGCCCGCTTAACGACATCCATACGTCTGGCCACGGCGGGCAAGAAGAGCAAAAACTGATGATCCGGCTCATGAAGCCAAAATATTTCATGCCGATCCACGGCGAATACCGGATGCAAAAAATGCACGCCAAGCTCGCCATTGACTGCGGCGTGCCGGAGGAAAACTGCTTCATTATGGACAATGGCGAGGTGCTCGGCATCAGTGAACACGAGGCGCGCATCGTCGGCAAAATTCCGTCCGGCTCCGTTTATATTGACGGCAGCGGCGTCGGCGACATCGGCAACATCGTCTTGCGCGACCGCCGCATTTTGTCAGAGGAAGGACTCGTCATCGTTGTCGTCAGCATCAACATGAAAGAATTCAAAATCGCTGCCGGGCCAGATATTATCTCCCGCGGCTTCGTCTACATGCGCGAGTCAGGCGACTTGATCAGCGAGGCGCAGGCGCTCATTGCGAAACATCTCGAAAAAGTGCTTGAGCGGAAAACGAATCAATGGTCGGAAATTAAAAATGAAATCACCGAAACGCTCGCCCCGTTCTTGTATGAACGGACGAGACGGCGGCCAATGATTTTGCCGATTATTATGGAAATTTAACAAAAAAATGGGGCTGACCCAAAAGTCCGCCAAAAAGCGGACTTTTGGAGTCAGCCCTCTCTGGTTTTTGTATATTTTACCAAACGGAACAAAATTCCGACTCTGTTC
>NZ_PIJG01000017.1:0-47529 GCF_002809955.1 Geobacillus sp. Manikaran-105 | reverse complement strand
CTTCGCTTGGTGGCCCCGACGAGCGTCGCGAACAAAAGTTCGCAACCCTCGTCGGGGAATCATTCCTGAATGTCACCCACAAATATTTTACTCACACTGGAAAAAAGATGGGCGCCTGCGGCAAAATGGTTGATACAAGAAGAAATTGCGCATAATATTAGGTAATGAACAAGGGCGCAAGTGTGGTAAAATAAAAACCAGCTCCGATCATCGCCACGCGGAAGGGTGATAATGCGTTGGACGTACAAATCCACTGGACGTATATCACGCCGAAAAAACAAGAGGCGTTTCTTGTCTCCGATTGGGTCGATGCCAAAAAGGCGCTCGCTTTGGCGGATGATTTTGAAAAAACCGGGCGGACGAAAACAGTGGAGTTCGTCGATCGAAACGGCACGGTGTGGTCAAAAAAAGAGCTGCAAAAGCTGCTTGAGGAGATCGCCGGCGAGCCGCATGAGATCGTTGTGTATTTCGACGGCGGGTTTGATCATGAGACGTCCCAAGGCGGCGCAGGGGCGGTCGTGTACTATAAGCAAAACGACCACCGCTACCGGCTGCGCGCCAACCGCCGGCTCGGCGAAATCAAATCCAATAATGAGGCAGAGTATGCGGCGTTTTGGTTTGTCATGCAGCTGCTCGAGGAACTTGGCGTCCATCATTTGCCGGTGACGTTCCGCGGCGACTCCCACGTCGTGTTAAAGCAGCTGTCCGGCGATTGGCCGTGTTTTGAGGATGATTTCAACATCTGGCTTGACCGCATTGAAGCGAAAATGCGCGAGCTTCACATCGAACCGGCGTACGAGCCGATTTCGCGCAAACAAAATAAAGAGGCGGATTCGCTCGCCCGCCAGGCGCTTGAAGGGCAGATCATCACAAGCCGAACGGAATTGACAGGGAAAGGGTAAGGTCGTATGGGAAAGAAGCGGAACCGACGCAAAGAAATATTGGACCAAATCGCTTGGCTGGAGGAAACGTACTGCGATGGCTGCTTTTTAAAAAGCGCGTTCCGGAAAGAGTACGGCAAAACGTACGCCCAATCGTTTTGCATCCAGCAATGCACGGTCGGGGAACAAATGCGGCAGTACGGAGAGATGCTCCTGTCAGCGCCGGCGCGTCCGCGTCGGTAATGAAGGAATTTTTTTCAAGAGGCGGTTGGTGCGGGCGATAGGAGCCCTAATCTGCGCTTTCGCGGGCCTGGGGCGGTGCCGGCTGCGACCAGGCAAGCTTTGGCGTTTGAACGGAGGAAGCGGATGCGCTGCGAAGGCCGGTGATTGACAGAACATACGTTTTAACATGGAGAAACCTCAAAAGCAGTTCTTCTTTTCACTCCAAAAGGAAATCGCTGTTTGTCCTCCGCCTTAATAGATGCAATTTTTTACTGAGCATTGGATCGACTGTCGAGTGACCGAACAACACCGCTTCCAGACCCATGAATGGGTCTGGAAGCGAGTCGTTGTTCGGTCTTCCGTCACGCTAAAGCGTGACGGAGGCAAGCCATAGGCTTGCCTTCGACAGTCAAAAATGGATGAGCCACTTTTCCGTCAAGGATATGTTAAACGATTTCGTTGCATCTATATATATCGTTTTGCTGTTATTGCTGCGCCTCGCGAAGCTGATGCTCGGCGCGGGCCAACGTTTGTTCACAGCGGGCGAGGAAATCGCCATCGACGCCTGTCGCTTCTCGGCGAGCGCGCGCCAACTGGTCGCGGGCGTTTTTCACCGCTTGTTCGGCATGGTGAACCATCTCAGGGTCGAGTTGCATCGTCGCCTGGCCGACCATTTTCTCCGCCGTTTCGACGAACATTTCCACTTGCTTTAAGTCGTTGTATCCCGTATGTACGTCGGCATCGCGTCTGACCATATGAACACCCCCTTTTCTTTATTGTTTGCCGCTTGGTGAAATTTATGCCAATCAAATGAAAAAGGCATCCTGCGATGGTGCAGGATGCCTTTCTTTCCGCTCCCGTTCTCTCGTCTATGTCAACGAAGTCTTATAATTTGACAACGTTCGCTGCTTGCGGTCCGCGGTTTCCTTGTACGATTTCAAACGAAACTTCTTGGCCTTCTTCCAACGATTTGAACCCTTCACCTTGGATCGCCGTGAAGTGAACGAATACGTCCGAACCGCCTTCCACTTCGATGAAACCATAGCCTTTTTCGTTGTTAAACCATTTTACTTTACCACGTTGCATAATGCTGAATTCCTCCTAATACCTTTAGCCTGTTCGGCTAACCTCAAGATTTTTATCAAATAACAAAATATACTTCACAGCCATCCAAGATGCGTCTTCATGTTGAATGCCTGAAATATATTCTGTTATGTGATGACTTTACTATACACTACCGCGGGTGGCCGCGTCAAGCAAAAGAAAGGAAATTTCCGAAAAAAAGTTGTTTGCCGGCCCGAAAAACAATGCGTTGAAAAGGAAAACGGGCCGCTGGGGAGAAAAAAGTCATGAGCGGGCAACAACGGCCATACATTGGAATAGGAACGACGAAAAGGGGGAGAAGCGGATGTACCGCGGAAAAATCGCGGGAAAAGAAGTGATCGTTCGATTGGGCAACCGGGTCAGCCTCCGCTATTTCAGCGACAATAAAATTTACCACATGGTTCTTTCGTACGGAGAGTCGGCGTTTCGCAAAGGGCAGGATATGTTTTGCATCTATAATGACCGCGTCGGCTTGATTGTCGCGGAAGTCGAGCAACAGGACGTCCCGGTCATTCGAATCGATTACATTATCGAAAACGAAAATGTGTACGAATAACCAATTGACAGCGGAAGGCGAATGCGGTAATCTCGAATGTAAGCGGTAACAAAACAAGCCGCATTCGTCCTTGTTTCTCCCAGGGGCAGACGTGCCGCGCCAGCATCGTCTGTTTCTTTTTTGGCTCGCGTTGAAACAAGCGGCTTCGTTTTTTCGTATGATGATATGACGACAAGAGAGACAAAGAGGTGACTACGGTGTTATTGCGCAAAATGATGTCAAGAGTCGGAGTCGGGTCGGCGCACGTCGACTTGATCTTAAATAAATCGTTATGGCGCCAGGGGGAAATGATTCAAGGGATCGTCCACATTTACGGCGGAACAGTGGAACAAAGGATCGAGCGGCTCGATGTGGAGCTCGTGCAAAAAACAATCGAAAACAGCAAGGAACTGGATGCCATTGTCGCCGTCATTCCGGCGGCCGGAGCGTTTTCGATCAAGCCGAGCGAGAAAAAGGAAATCCCGTTTTCCTACACGATTCCGGAAACCTTTCCGCCATCGCGCCCCGGCCGGTCGTACCGGTTCATCACCCGCCTTCATATCGAAGACGCGGCCGATACGCTCGACTTCGATTATGTGCAAATTTTGTCGAAAAAATAGGTTGACAGCGTTTTCAACAGATGATATGCTAAAAGCAAGTTAATACGTTGTGGTGGAGAAGCGGAGACCCACACATATTCCTCGTTGATGGGCGGGGAAGTGTGTGGGTTTTTGCTTTTTCGCCCAACGGTTCACCCTCCGGAGGGGCTGGACAAACAGGAAATGGAAGAAGAAATCACGAAATGAAGAAAAGGGGGAAGAGAACAAATGTCGCCATTTTTAGGGGAGCTCATCGGCACGGCACTGCTCATCATTTTCGGCGCGGGTGTATGCGCCGGGGTCAACTTGAAAAAATCATACGCGGCCAACTCCGGCTGGATTGTTATTACGATGGGGTGGGGGTTGGCGGTGGCCGTGGCCGTATACGCTGTCGGCCAGTATAGCGGCGCCCATCTCAATCCAGCGCTGACAGTCGCGTTGGCGCTCGCCGGTGATTTTCCGTGGAAAGACGTGCCGGGCTATATTGCGGCGCAAGTGCTTGGGGCCGTCATGGGAGCGGTCATTGTCTACCTCCACTATTGGCCGCATTGGAAAGAAACGGACGACCCGGGCGTCAAGCTTGGCGTGTTTGCGACAGGTCCGGCCGTGCCGAATGCGGCTGCCAACTTGCTTAGCGAGCTCATCGGCACGTTTGTGTTGGTGTTGGCCATCTTGGCCATTGGCGCCAACCAGTTCGCCGATGGGCTTAATCCGTTTGTCGTTGGTTTTTTGATCGTGGCGATCGGCCTGTCGCTCGGCGGCACGACCGGATACGCCATTAATCCGGCCCGCGACTTTGGGCCTCGGTTAGCCCACTTTTTGCTGCCCATCCCAGGGAAAGGATCATCAAACTGGTCGTACGCATGGGTGCCGATCGTCGGACCGCTGCTTGGCGGCGCGTTAGGCAGTTTGGTCTATAAAGCCGTTTTCTTGGGAAAACCGACAGGCGCATTATGGGGAGTGCTGGCGGCAACCGCAGTCGTTTTGGCGGCGGCGAAGATGGCAAAAGGAAAAACAACCAGCGCCGCAAGCCGCCGTTCTCTCTAGTTGGCGTACCGGGTTTGTAAGCAAATAAAGGTGAAGGGGGAAGAATGTCATGAATCAATACATTTTAGCCATCGACCAAGGCACAACGAGTTCGCGCGCGATTTTGTTCAATCAAAAGGGCGAAATCGTTCATATGGCGCAAAAAGAGTTTACGCAATATTTTCCGCAGCCCGGCTGGGTCGAGCATAACGCGAACGAAATTTGGGGCTCGGTGCTCGCCGTCATCGCGAGCGTCTTGTCCGAGGCGCAAGTGAAGCCGGAACAAGTGGCAGGGATCGGGATTACGAACCAGCGGGAGACGACGGTGGTGTGGGAGAAAGACACCGGCAACCCGATTTACAACGCCATCGTCTGGCAGTCGCGGCAGACGGCCGGCATTTGCGATGAACTGAAAGCGAAAGGGTATGACCCGCTATTCCGCGAAAAAACCGGCTTGCTTATTGACGCCTATTTTTCCGGGACAAAAGTGAAATGGATTTTGGACCATGTCGAGGGGGCGCGCGAACGGGCGGAGCGAGGAGAGCTGCTCTTTGGCACGATTGATACGTGGCTCATTTGGAAGCTGTCCGGCGGCCGCGCCCATGTAACCGATTACTCGAACGCGTCGCGCACATTAATGTTCAACATTCATACGCTCGAGTGGGATGACGAGCTGCTTGATATCCTAGGCGTACCGAAGGCGATGCTTCCTGAGGTTCGGCCGTCGTCGGAAGTGTACGCGAAAACCGCCCCTTATCACTTCTTTGGCGTCGAGGTGCCGATCGCCGGGGCGGCGGGCGACCAGCAGGCGGCCTTGTTCGGGCAGGCGTGCTTTACGGAAGGGATGGCGAAAAATACGTACGGCACCGGCTGCTTTATGCTCATGAACACCGGGGAAAAGGCGGTCGCGTCGAAACACGGGCTGCTCACGACGATCGCTTGGGGAATAGACGGCAAGGTCGAATACGCCCTTGAAGGCAGCATCTTCGTCGCCGGTTCGGCCATTCAATGGCTGCGCGACGGCTTGCGGATGATCAAAACGGCGGCGGACAGCGAAGCGTACGCCGAAAAAGTCGAGTCGACCGACGGGGTGTATGTCGTACCGGCGTTCGTCGGGCTTGGCACGCCGTATTGGGACAGCGAGGTGCGCGGGGCGGTGTTTGGCCTCACGCGCGGCACGACGAAAGAGCATTTCATCCGGGCGACGTTGGAATCGCTCGCCTACCAGACAAAAGATGTGCTTGCCGCCATGGAAGCCGATTCCGGCATCTCGCTGACGACGCTGCGCGTTGACGGCGGGGCCGTGAAAAACAACTTCCTCATGCAATTCCAGAGCGATTTGCTGGCCGTTCCGGTTGAACGGCCGGTCGTGAATGAAACGACGGCCTTGGGCGCGGCGTATTTGGCCGGATTGGCCGTCGGCTATTGGAACAGCCGGGATGACATCGCCGCCCAATGGCAGCTCGAGCGCCGGTTTGAGCCGAAGATGGATGACAACAAGCGAACGATGCTCTATGATGGCTGGAAAAAAGCGGTGCGGGCGGCGATGGCGTTTAAATAAGCATTAGGAAACAAAACGGAAATCGATCGTGAATGGGCGGACGCGGCCAGCTATGCCATTTCCCGCTTTTCTGTCCATCACTTAGGCGGATGACTCCTTCACGGAGCGTCCGCCAATTTATTGTCCAAAACGGGGCGCTGGAAACCAAACTGTTGTTCACAGTCGCGTTTTCTATCAGGTATATGACTGGGAAGGAATCAAAAAATTTACTGATATTTTACAAAAAAATATTGAATTACTAAAAAAATATGATAGAATAATATCAAAATATTATACATAGTCTAAAATTTAGTGAAACTAACAAAAGGGAGAAGGACACATTGGCAAAGCAAACGTTGTTGGAAATTGAGGGGCTGCGAGTCTCTTTTCGCATTGGGGATGACTACTATGCGGCGGTCGACGACGTTTCGCTGGCGATCGAGGAAAACGAAGTCGTCGCTCTTGTCGGGGAGTCGGGGTGCGGCAAAAGCGCGCTCGCCTTGTCGATCATGGGCCTCCATCCGCCCGAAAAGACAAAGATTGAGGGGCGCTTGCAGTTTAAAGGAACAAATTTGCTGTCGCTCTCCATTTCTGAACTGAACCGTATCCGCGGCAAAGAAATCGGAATGATCTTTCAGGATCCGTTAACGGCGCTCAATCCGCTCATGACGGTGGGCCGGCAGATCGAGGAAAGCATGGACTACCATCTGCGCTTGTCGGCAGCCGAAAAAAAGAGACGAACGATCAACTTGCTTCACAAAGTCGGCATTCCGGAACCGGAAAAAGTGTATCATCGCTATCCGCACGAACTGTCTGGAGGAATGCGGCAGCGGGTCGTGATCGCGATCGCCATCGCTTGCGAACCTCCCTTATTGATTGCCGATGAGCCGACGACAGCGCTTGACGTGACGATTCAGGCGCAAATTATGGAGCTTTTGAAAGAGTTGCAGCAACAAATGAAAACGAGCATTATTTTGATCACGCACGATTTAGGGGTCGTGGCGGAAATGGCCGACCGCGTAGCCGTCATGTACGCAGGGGAAATCGTTGAATTGGCGGACGTCGATACCATTTTCCACCGGCCGCTCCATCCATACACTCGCTCGTTGTTGCAGTCGATCCCGTCCGCCCAAACAAAAAAAGAGCGGCTCCATGTCATTCAAGGGATCGTTCCGCCGCTGCATAAACTGCCGCGGCGCGGCTGCCGTTTCCAATCGCGCATCGGCTGGATCGGAGCCGACAAGCATGAGGAGGAGCCGAAACTGCGCGAAGTGGAGTCGGGGCATTGGGTGCGCTGCACATGCTACCAACATTTTTATTTTCCAGATGATCAAACAGTAGGTGGGGTCGACTATGGCGCTTCTTAACGTCAACCATTTGAAAGTATACTATCCGGTGCGCGGCGGTTTTTTCCGCCGTGTGATCGACCATGTCCGTGCAGTGGACGATGTCAGCTTTTCTTTGAATCAAGGGGAAACGTTCGGGCTTGTCGGCGAATCAGGTTGCGGCAAAACGACGATGGGGCGCACGATCATCGGCCTTATTCGGGCAACGGCCGGTGAAGTGCTGTTTGAAGGAACAGATTTGACAAAGCTCCGCCGCCGCGAGTTTCATCCGTATCGGAAAGACATCCAGATGATTTTCCAAGATCCGTATTCTTCGCTCAATCCGCGCAAACGTGTGCTCGATATTGTCGCTGAGCCGCTCCGCAATTTCGAGCGCCTGTCCCCGCAAGAGGAGCGGCAGAAGGTGCAATACGTTTTGGAACGGGTCGGCTTGAGCGCGGAGTCGATCTATAAATATCCGCACGAATTTTCCGGCGGACAGCGCCAACGCATCGGCATTGCGCGGGCGCTCACGCTCAACCCGAAGCTCATTATCGCCGATGAGCCGGTGTCGGCGCTTGATGTGTCGGTGCAGGCGCAAGTGTTGAATTTCATGAAAGAAATCCAGCAGGAGTACGGACTGACGTATTTGTTCATCAGCCATGATTTAGGGATTATCCGGCATATGTGCGACCGGATCGGCATTATGTACCGCGGCCGGCTCGTTGAAGAAGGGACGAGCGAGGAAATTTTTACGAATCCGCAACATATTTATACGAAGCGGCTGCTTTCCGCCATTCCGAATGCCGACCCGCGCGAACGCAGTAAACAGGCGGCGCTGCGCCGAGAAGTGGAAGAAGAATATGCGCAAGCGTATTCGCGCTATTTTGATGAAAATGGGCGGGCGTATCCGCTGAAATCCATTTCACCGACTCACTCCGTAGCGATTCCGTAAAGAGAGGAAGACGAAACGATGTTGAAGTTTATTTTGCGCCGAATCTTGATCATGATTCCGCAGCTATTTTTGTTAAGCGTCCTTATTTTCCTGCTGGCGAAGGCGATGCCGGGCGATGCGCTGACAGGACAGCTGGCGGCCAACCCGAAAATGGATCCGCAGACGCTTGCGGAAATGAGAGAAAAACTTGGCTTGAATGACCCGGTACATATTCAATACATCCGTTGGGTGAAAAACATGCTGCAAGGGGATCTCGGCCTTTCCTATACCCACCAGCAGCCGGTCACTGATCTGCTGGCCGGACGGATCGGGAATACGGTGTTGCTGTCGGCGGCGATTTTAATTTTGACGTACCTGATTGCCATTCCGCTTGGCATCGTGTCGGGGCGATGGACAGATACATGGGCTGATAAGCTGATCGTCGGCTACAGCTATCTCGGGTTTGCCACGCCGCTGTTCATTTTTGCTTTGATCATGCTGTTTATTTTCGGCTTTCACCTTGGCTGGTTTCCAACCGGCGGCAGCGTGGACGTTCAGGTCGAGGAAGGGACGCTCGCTTACTATTTAAGCAAATTGAACCATCTCATGCTTCCGGCGTTGTCGGGAGCGCTCATCAACACGGTCGTTACGATTCAATATTTGCGCAGCGAAATCGTCGATACGAAAGTGAAAGATTTCGTGAAAACGGCGCGGGCGAAAGGCGTGCCGGAGCGGCACATCTATTGGCGCCATATTTTGCGCAATTCGTTTTTGCCGATCGCGGCGTTTTTAGGGTATGAGATCACCGGGCTTGTCGGCGGTTCCGTGTTTTTGGAGTCGATCTACAGCTATCCGGGGCTTGGCCAGCTGTTTTTGCAGTCGATTATGCAGCGGGATTACAGCGTCGTGACGGCGCTCGTCATGATTTCCGGCCTAGCGACGCTGGTGGGCACGCTGTTGTCGGACATCATTTTGAGTGCGGTCGACCCGCGCATCCGGATTGAGTAGGGAAGGAGGAAGGCAGCTGACATGAAAGCGGAAATCAGCGGCCCAACGCCGGCCGGAGCGAACATCGAGAAAAGCCCTTCCGCCTTTTCGATCATGTGGCGGGAGGTGGCTCGGGATCGGCTCGCGCTTGGTTCGCTCATCATTTTAGGAATCCTTTTGTCGATCGTCTATGGCGTGTCGCTCTTTTTGGATCAAGAGGAAATCGTGAAAGTGGATTTTCTTTCCATCTATTCTCCGCCGTCAGCGGAACACTGGCTTGGCACAGACTACGGAGGGCGCGACGTGTTTGGCCAGCTCATCATCGGCGCCCGCAATTCGTTTACGATCGGGCTGGCCATTACGCTCATCACTGGGGCGATCGGCCTCATTGTCGGATTGGTGGCCGGCTATTTCGGCGGCTGGATTGACAATGTCATTATGCGCATCATCGATTTCATTCTCGTTCTGCCGTTTTTGATGCTCGTTATTGTTTTTGTCGCCACTGTGCCTAAATATAATGTATTGACGTTCATTTTGATCATGAGCGCGTTTTTGTGGACGGGCAAAGCCCGGCTGATCCGCGCCAAAACGCTTGCCGAGCGCGAGCTGGATTATGTCAGCGCGTCAAAAACGCTCGGCACGCCAGATTGGAAAATCATTATTTTTCAAATTTTGCCCAACCTCAGCTCGATCATTATCGTCAATTTGACGTTAAATTTGGCGGGCAACATCGGCATCGAGTCCGGGCTCACGTATCTTGGCTTCGGGCTGCCGGAGAGCACGCCGAGCTTAGGGACGTTGGTCAGCTATGCGACCAACCCGGATGTTTTGCAAAACAAATGGTGGGTTTGGTTGCCTGCGTCATTGCTTATTTTAGTGATGATGCTGTGCATAAATTTCATCGGCCAAGCGCTGAAACGTGCGGCTGATGCAAGACAACGACTAGGATAAGGGGGAAGAAAATGTGAAGAGAAAATGGCTGGCGGCTCTCGCCGCGCTCTTGCTCGTGCTCGCCGGGTGCACGGGCAAATCCGACACAACGAGCGGAAAGGGCAACAATAACGAAAAACCGGCGGCTCAGAAGGAAGACATCAGCAAATTCCCGATGACGGTGAAAAACGACGGGAAAATCATCGATGGCGGCGTGTTGAAATACGGCCTTGTGTCCGATACGCCGTTTGAAGGGACGCTCAGCTATGCATTCTACACCGGAGCGCCCGACGCAGAGATTTTGCAATTTTTTGACGAGTCGCTTTTCCGGACGAACGGTGACTATGAAATTACAAATGATGGGGCTGCCACGTATGAGTTGTCGGATGATAAAAAGACGATGACAATCCATATTAAAGACAATGTGAATTGGCATGACGGCCAGCCGGTGACCGCCGAAGACTTGGAGTATGCGTATTTGGTCATCGGCCATAAAGATTACACCGGCGTCCGCTATGGCGATGCGCTCATCCAAGGCATCGTCGGGATGGAAGAATATCATAGCGGCAAAGCGGATAAAATTTCCGGCATTAAAGTCATCGACAAAAAGACGTTGACGATCACATGGAAACAGGCCAATCCGTCGGTGTTGACTGGCATTTGGGCGTATCCGCTGCCGAAGCATTACTTGAAAGACATTCCGATCAAAGACTTGGCGAAATCGGATAAAATCCGGAAAAACCCGATCGGGTTCGGTCCGTTTAAAGTGAAGAAAATCGTTCCGGGCGAGTCGGTCGAATTTGTTCGCAATGATGACTACTGGGCTGGCAAACCGAACTTGGAAGGCGTCATTTTGAAAGTCGTCAGCCCGCAAGTCGTCCTGCAAGCGCTGAAAAAAGGCGAAATTGACGTCGCTGAGTTCCCGACTGACCAATATTTGAACGCGAAAGGGACGAAAAACATTCAGTTTATCGGCAGAGTGGATTTGGCGTACAACTATATCGGCTTTAAACTCGGCCATTGGGATGCGAAAAAGCAGGAAAACGTAATGGACAATCCGAAATTCCAAAACAAAAAACTGCGCCAAGCCATGGCGTACGCCATCAACAACCAAGAGGTGGCCGACCGCCTGTATCATGGTTTGCGCTTCCCGGCGAACACGCTCATTCCGCCGTCGTTCCCGGGCTATCATGACAGTTCCATCAAAGGGTATACGTACAATCCGGAAAAAGCGAAACAATTGCTGGATGAAGCGGGATATAAAGATGTGGATGGCGATGGCCTCCGCGAAGATCCAAACGGCAAAAAATTCAAGGTCAACTTCTTGGCGATGAGCGGTGGGGACATCGCTGAACCGCTGGCCAAATTTTATATGCAATGCTGGAAAGATGTGGGCCTCGATGTTCAGCTTGTAGACGGACGCTTGGCGGAGTTCAACTCCTTCTACGATATGGTCGAAAAAGACGATCCGAAAGTGGATGTCTACGCCGCCGCTTGGGCAACGGGAACGGACGTCGACCCGTACGGATTGTACGGCCGCAACGTCATGTTCAACTACTCGCGCTGGGTGAATGAGAAAAACGATGAACTGTTGGAAAAAGGTCATTCCGAACAGGCGTTTGACAAAGAATATCGTCGGAAAATTTACAGTGAATGGCAACAGCTGATGAACGAAGAAGTTCCGGTCATTCCGACGTTGTATCGTTCGGCCATTTATGCCGTCAACAACCGCGTCGCCAACTTCACGGTCGATCCGGGCTCGAAACTGACGTGGAAAGATGTCGGCGTCACGTCCGAGCAGCCGGAAGTGGCGGAATAAACAAAAAAGCGATTGCTTCTATGGGATTCGATATGGTAACATGAAAGACAAATGATCATACGTCTTATCAAGAGTGGGCGAGAGAACGGGCTTGATGACCCCACAGCAACCTGCCGCCGGCAAGGTGCTAACACCCGCAAAGCGGTCTCGCTTTGGATGATAAGAACGGCTGCCCCCTTTCGCATCATTCCGAGGCGAAAGGGGTTTTTGTCGATAGGGGGTGAAGGGGGAAATAGTGGAGAGGGACATGTCGATCCGAGCTTGCATGGCCGCTCATCTCCGTGCCGCTGCGTTCGCCGTTCATGTCATGCGCTGCGTGCAGGCGGAGCTGATTCGATTTGACCCTGAAGCGGCGGTTCATGTCGACCGTGGGGACGGATACGTTCATTTGTATGGGAAAGCGCAAGGGACAACCTTTTCAGTGTTGTTGACCGACAGCGAGGCGGACGAATGGAAGGCGGACGGACCGTACGCCCTTGATCGCTACATATGGACAGAGCTTGGGAAAAAAGGGATTTTTCCAATGCGGATGACGCCGTATTTACAAGCTGTATGGTTAATGGAGTCATAGAAAGGAAGAGGACGAATGGCAGTCAAAAAATTTGAGCATGTCGGCATTCAAGTAAAAGACATCGAGGCATCAAAGGCATTTTACCAAAACGTCGTCGGCCTGGAGTTGCTTGACGAAATGATTCATACGAACGGAACGATGAAACTGGCGTTTTTAGGGATTGACGGCTCGATCGTCGTCGAGCTGATCGAAGGATACAACCCGGATTTGCCGACGGAAGGAAAAGTGCACCACGTGGCGTTTACGGTCGAAGGCATCGAGCAGGAAAAAGAACGGCTTCAGTCGCTCGGCGTCCCGCTAGTGTGGGATGAAATTACAACGCTCCCAAACGGGGCGAAATACTTATTTTTCCTTGGTCCGGACGGCGAATGGATCGAGTTTTACGAGCCGGCGCAATGAACGAAGGGGAAGGCGGCCATCGGTATGGCCGCCTTTTGCCGTGCAAGAAGGAAAATAGGGAGTGCACCGCGTATAGGTAAAGGGGAGAGGAGGAGAACAGATGGAGCCGCAAGTCATTCGCGCCATTCAAGACGACTACCCGGATGAATTCGCCTGGTGCTACGGCTGCGGGCGTCTGAATGAACAAGGCCACCATTTCCGCACCGGGTGGGACGGAGACAAAACGGTGACCGTCTATACGCCGCGTCCGGAACATACGGCGATCCCCGGGTTTGTGTACGGCGGGCTGATCGCCTCGCTCATTGATTGCCACGGCACCGGTTCAGCGGCGCTTGCCTTGCATCGGAAAAACGGCCATGAGCCGGGAAGCGGGGAAACGCCGCCGCGCTTTGTCACCGCGTCGCTTCACGTCGACTTTGTCAAGCCGACGCCGCATGGCGTGCCGCTTGTCGCCGTCGGAACGGTGACGGAGATTCACCCGAAAAAATGGCAAGTGGACACCGAGGTGTTCGCCAACGGCGAACTGTGCGCCCGCGGTCAAGTCGTCGCGGTCGTCATGCCGAAAACGTTTGTCCAGGGATGACAAGCAAACGAAAAGCGCCGGAGGGCGGCTGTTTTTGACAGCGCTTTCTCCGGCGCTTGGCAACTGGTCGAAAACGGCTGCGCCTCACCTCGTTTCGCCATTGAGGACTGATGATGTCATGAAAAAGGCAACTCGACAACGCCTCTTCTCAAGTGGGGAAACCTTGTGAAATTGGTTCTCCTTTTTCAACAAAACCACCGATTTGGCGAACATCATCGTTTTTCACCGGTTTTCTCGGATTCCTCTGATCATCGCTTTCCATGCGTTTCAAAACAACAACAGCAGCTGCTGTTTGGACTCGTCGAATCCAAGGAGAACGAGCATGCGCAAAAACGCCTTTTGGAGATCCATCACCTTCACGGTTTGTCCATGATCAGCACCGACGACGTGGCGCTCGCCACTTCTTTGCCGTTTTGCCGGACGACGGCAGTCACATAGGCGACAGTTTTCCCGAACTTTTCCACTCGCGCTTCCACTTCAGCTTCCCCTGCCGCCGCGGGGCGGTGAAACGTCGTCTGCAAGTTGATGGACGCGTGCAGCTGGTCATCGCGAAGCAAGGTGGTCACCGCATACGCCATGAGAATATCCGCCGCCGCTCCGACGAACCCGCCCATGATCACCCCGTTGCCGTTGAGGAGCGATTCATGGATCGTCCATACCCCTTTCGCATAGCCGTCCCGGGCTTCCGCCAGGCGGACGCCGAGCGTCTCATCGCACGGCGGCGGCGCGCTTTTTCCGGCAATGACGTCATGCAAGTTGGTAATTGGCTTCATCTCGAACATCCTTTCTGTCATCCATTGCGTTTCCATGAAAATGGGGTCATTTTCATGCCCGGATGGAGGGCAAAACGCCGCCCGCGGATCGTTTCGGTGAACATCATGGATCCTAAAGCAGCGATTTTCATCGGGTGGTGAGCGAAATGAGCTCATGGATGTTTTATTCGCCAAACGGCGGCGATTTCCTCTTTTTGCGTGCACGGGAAGGAGAACAGTGAAAGAACGGCGAAAGAAACAAGCAGCGGATGATGGAAAGGAGAGGGTCTTATGTATCAACCGCCAGACGCCGGCCATTGGACCGGGCGGATCGACAGCGTGAAGGACGAGCGGGCGTTTCGCCTTCATCAGCGCATTCGCTTGCTTGATTTGTCGCAGCCATTCGCGCCGGCGGAACGGGCGGCGGCGTTCATCGGGTTTGCGTGCGACGAAGGCGTGCGCCGCAACCAAGGACGCCAAGGGGCGAAAGAGGCGCCCGCTGCCGTCAAAGCCGCGCTCGCCCGCCTGCCTTGGCATCTTCCGGAAGGGGCCGCAGCGTACGATGCAGGCGATGTCGTTTGCGTGGACGGACATCTCGAACAGAGCCAAGCCGAGCTCGGAATAGCCATCGCCCGCCTCCTGCAACACAACATGGCTCCTATCGTGATCGGCGGCGGCCATGAGACGGCGTATGGGCATTACTTGGGCGTCCGGGAAGCGCTTGGGACGGATGCCCGCCTTGGCATTATCAACATCGACGCCCATTTTGATTTGCGCCCGTACGATGACGGCTCGACATCCGGGACGATGTTTCGGCAAATATTGGATCAAGACGATCAAGTGAGCTACTTCTGCCTTGGCATTCAGCGGCTCGGCAATACGGCGGCGCTGTTTGCGGACGCCGAGACGTATCGGTGCCGTTACATGCTGGAAGACGAGCTGACCGCAGGGCCGATCGAGGCTGCCTATGAACAAATTGAGAAATTTGCCGCCGATCATGATGCGGTGATGCTCACCTTTTGCATGGACGCCATCAGCGCGGCCGCCGCGCCGGGGGTGAGCGCGCCGTCGCCGTTTGGGCTCGCCCCGTCTCTGGCGCGCGCGCTCATCCGCCGAATCGTTTCCCATCCGAAAACGATCAGCGTCGACCTTTGCGAAGTCAATCCACTCTTGGATGAAGGCGGAAAAACGGTGGCGTTGGCGGCCTCCTTTTGCATGGAGGCGCTCCTTCATTTTCAACGCTTGCAGCCAAGGCGGTGAGAACGTGAAATTGGTCATTGCCGAACGGGACGACAAAGAACGGGAAGCGATCCGCTGGCTCGTGTCCGCGTATTCCTTGCCGATCGAACAGGTGTATACGGCAGCAAGCGTGGAGGAGATGATGGCCGTTTTGGAGCGGGAGGCGCCGGAGCTGTTGTACGTCGAACTCGATATGATTCCGTATGAACGATGGCCGCAGGCGACCGCCCACGTCCGCTTGTTTTGCCAGCGGGTGATTGCCGCAACGGCCGAAGCGACGTTCGCGCGGGCGAAACAAGCCATCGACTGGCAATGCGTCGATTTGCTTGTGAAGCCGCTTGAGCCCGCCAAGCTGAAGCAGGCGCTGCGGACGGCGGCGTCGCGTTCCCCGGGGCGTCCAGGCTTGCCGACGGGGTTGGACGCCCATCACGACGATTACCGCTCATTATTTTGCGCTGTTCCTTCCACGGCCTCCGCGCATGTATGGCTCGTGCAGGCGGAACAGCCTGCTTTGTCTCAAGAAGTGATCCGTTTCTTGATGGATTACCCGTTTCGCGGACGGGCGCGTGTATTGCCGCTCACCCGTATGGCGGTTTGCCTGCTTCCCGATTTGCCGGGCGACGGGAAAGAAGAGGCGTGGAAGCTGCTGCGCGATTGGGAGGAAGATCATCATGAGCCGCTCGCGGTTGTCGTGATGCCGCCTGATGGCCGGAGGACGGTGCGCGCGCAATACCAAGCGGCGCGCCGGTTGCTCGAGACGACGTTTTTCATTGGCTATCGCCAAGTGATCGCTCCCGCTTCGGAATACGAACAGTGGCGTGAGCTCGATCCGTTTTTGACGCCCGAGGAGCAGCGGCAATGGATCGAGATGCTCGAGCGGTTCGACCACGAAGCGGTGAAACGGTGGCTGCAGCGCGAGTTTTGGCACTGGTCGCCGCCGTTTCCGAGTCCGGAGATGGTGCGGACGCGGCTGACAAGCATTTTGGCGCAAATCCGCCGGTTTATGAAAACATACGGCCTTGACCGCGGCGGAACCGAACGCGAATATATGCGCATCTTTCAAGACATTTTGTACAATCCCGTCTTGTATCGCATCGTTCAAGAATTGATTTTATTTTTATATCGGTTGTTCCACGAGGCCAAGCAGGCCGAGGAAGATGCGCGCGTCGACGCCGTGGAGCGCGGCCTCCGCTATATGGAGGCGCATTTTCGCGATCCGTCGCTCACGCTTGAGCGGGTCGCGGCCGCTGCCGGGCGCAGTCCCGCGTATTTCAGCCATTTGTTGTCGAAAAAGCGGGGCGTGACGTTTCGCCAGTGGCTGACGAATCGGCGGCTTGAGGAAGCGAAGCGGCTGCTTCGGCAGACGGACTTGTCGATCAAAGAAATCGCCGAACAAACCGGATTTCGCACCGCCCATTATTTGACGCGCGTCTTCAAAGCCGAACTGAATGAGACGCCGACCGCCTACCGCAACGAACAACGGCCGAAACCGCCATCGCCGCGGTAGGCGGTTTTGTCTGTGGCAAAGCGCAGCCTTGCCGGATCGCGGGCGAGAGGGGGCGGCGTATGTTTCAAAAGAAATGGATCGATATCGAAAAAAATGAACAAATAAAACGGAGAGGAAATAGAAAATTCAAAAAAATGTGATCACTTTTAAAAGACGTGCGCCTATCTTCTCCTTCTTCGCTCCCTTACAATGAAAAGCAAAGAGGAAAAAGGAGAGGATGACGATGGCAGAAAAACGGACCGTCAGCCCGCCCGCGGGAACTGAGCGGCGGGCGAAAGGATGGATTCAAGAAGCGGCGCTGCGGATGCTGAACAACAATTTGCATCCCGATGTCGCCGAGCGGCCGGATGAATTGATCGTCTACGGCGGCATCGGCAAGGCGGCGCGCAACTGGGAATGTTACGAGGCGATTGTGGACACCCTTCTTCGTTTAGAAAACGATGAAACGTTGCTCATTCAATCCGGCAAGCCGGTGGCGGTATTTCGCACGCATCCGGACGCCCCGCGCGTGCTGATCGCCAACTCCAACCTCGTACCCGCATGGGCGACGTGGGATCATTTCCATGAGCTCGACAAAAAAGGATTGATCATGTACGGACAAATGACGGCTGGCAGCTGGATTTACATCGGCAGCCAAGGAATCGTTCAAGGAACGTATGAAACGTTTGCCGAAGTGGCACGCCAGCACTTTGGCGGCACGCTCGCCGGGACGATCACGCTAACCGCCGGCCTTGGCGGCATGGGCGGGGCGCAGCCGCTCGCGGTGACAATGAACGGCGGCGTCTGCCTCGCTGTCGAAATCGATCCGGCCCGCATTCAGCGCCGCCTTGATACGAAATACCTCGACACGATGACCGACAGCTTGGAGGCGGCGCTTGCGATGGCGAAACGAGCGAAGGAAGAGAAAAAAGCGCTGTCAATCGGCCTTGTCGGCAATGCGGCTGAAGTGTTGCCGCGTCTCGTCGAAATGGGCTTTGTGCCGGACGTCTTGACCGATCAAACGTCCGCCCATGATCCGTTAAACGGCTACATCCCGGCTGGCCTTACGCTTGATGAGGCCGCCGAACTCAGGGCGCGCGATCCGAAGCAGTACATCGCCCGTGCAAAACAGTCGATCGCCGCGCATGTGCGGGCGATGCTCGCGATGCAAAAGCAAGGGGCGGTGACGTTTGATTACGGCAACAACATCCGCCAAGTGGCAAAAGACGAAGGGGTGGACGACGCCTTTTCCTTCCCGGGCTTTGTGCCGGCCTACATCCGCCCGCTCTTTTGCGAAGGAAAAGGCCCGTTCCGCTGGGTGGCGATCTCGGGCGATCCTGAGGACATTTACAAAACCGATGAAGTCATTTTGCGTGAATTTCGCGACAATGAGCGGCTTTGCCATTGGATTCGCATGGCGCAAAAACGCATTCAATTCCAAGGGCTGCCGGCGCGCATTTGTTGGCTCGGCTACGGCGAGCGGGCGAAATTTGGCAAAATCATCAACGACATGGTGGCCAAAGGAGAGCTGAAAGCGCCGATCGTCATCGGCCGCGATCATTTGGATTCGGGCTCCGTTGCTTCGCCGAACCGGGAGACGGAAGGAATGAAAGACGGAAGCGACGCCATCGCCGACTGGCCGATTTTAAACGCGCTGTTGAATGCGGTTGGGGGCGCGAGCTGGGTGTCGGTTCACCACGGCGGCGGCGTCGGCATGGGCTACTCGATTCACGCCGGCATGGTCATCGTCGCCGACGGCACAAAAGAGGCGGAAAAACGGTTGGAACGGGTGTTGACGACCGACCCGGGGCTTGGTGTGGTCCGCCACGCCGACGCTGGGTATGAGCTCGCCATCCGGACGGCGAAAGAAAAAGGCATCGATATGCCGATGCTCAAGTAGAAAGGGGGATCCATATGCGCCCGCTTTTTGTCCGCCGCGCCCGCC
Source organism: Geobacillus sp. Manikaran-105 (assembly GCF_002809955.1). Classification (NCBI taxonomy): domain Bacteria; kingdom Bacillati; phylum Bacillota; class Bacilli; order Caryophanales; family Anoxybacillaceae; genus Geobacillus; species Geobacillus sp. Manikaran-105. The sequence goes on along the minus strand of NZ_PIJG01000017.1, from coordinate 28,652 downwards.
AGCTCGTCACGCTGGCGGGAAGCTCCGCGGCTCCGCTCGTCAAGGAGAAGATGAGCGATCTAGGCATCATCGAAAACGGCAGCGTCTGGATCGAAAACGGCACGATCGTGGCGGTTGGTGCGGACGATGAACTGGCCCGCCAATTTGCCGATCGGCTCGCCGAAGCGGAAGTCATTGACGCTAAGGGCAAAACGGTGACGCCTGGGCTTGTCGATCCTCATACTCATCTCGTTTACGCCGGCAGCCGCGAACACGAATGGACGATGCGGCTCGGCGGGGCGACGTACATGGAAATCATGAACGCAGGCGGCGGCATTCATGCCACGACAAAAGCGACGCGCGAGGCGTCGGAAGAGATGTTGTATGAAGAAAGCAAGCGGCGGCTCGATCAGTTTTTGCTTCATGGGGTCACGACCGTCGAAGCAAAAAGCGGCTATGGTTTAAGCCTTGAGCACGAAATCAAGCAGCTTGAAGTCGCCAAGCGTCTTGATGACACCCACCCGGTCGATATCGTCTCCACGTTTCTTGGCGCTCATGCCGTTCCGCCGGAGTGGAAGCACGATCCGGATAAATACGTCCGCCTTGTCATTGACGAGATGATTCCCGAAGTGAGCCGGCGGGGGCTCGCCGAGTTCAACGACGTCTTTTGCGAGCGCGGCGTCTTTACCCCCGACCAGGCGCGCCTCATCCTCGAAGCAGGCAAAGAGCACGGCTTGACGCCGAAAATCCACGCCGATGAAATCGAGCCGTATGGCGGGGCGGAACTGGCAGCCGAAGTCGGCGCCATCTCCGCCGACCACCTGCTTCGGGCGTCGGACGAAGGAATCCGCCGCATGGCCGATGGCGGCGTCATCGGCGTTCTCTTGCCAGGCACGGCGTTTTTCCTCATGACCCAAGCCGCCGACGCCCGCCGTTTGATCGACGCCGGCGTTCCCGTCGCCTTAGCGACCGACTGCAACCCCGGTTCGTCGCCGACCGTCTCGCTGCCGCTTGTCATGAGCCTTGCCTGCCTGCATATGGGCATGACTCCCGCTGAAGCGATGGCCGCCGCCACGATCAATGCCGCCCACGCCATCGGCCGCGCGCATATGATCGGCAGCCTTGAACCAGGCAAGAAAGCGGATTTGGTCATTTTCAATGTCCCGAATTATATGCAAATCATGTACTATTACGGCGTCAACCATGCGGAGACGGTGATCAAAGGTGGAAAGGTGGTGGTGAACGACGGCAAGGTGTACATCTGAAGGGGGAATGGTCTTCCGTCGAGGTGTTTAGCGACCGGAAGCGGCTATGCTTCCGGCCGCGCAAGTTGGGGTAAAAAGAACAATGGGGGTGGAGGAGAATGAAAACGGATACAAATATAGCGCCATCCGTGCCGACGCCAACGCCGGCCAGCGGGGCATGGAAGTTTTTCGTCTTTAGTGCCATCGGCATTTTCGTATTTTTCGTCCCGGTGTCCATCGGCGGCACATCATCGATTTTGCTCGATCATATTGTGACATGGATCCGCACCCAGTTTTCAGCACTTGTTCCTTATTATGCTCTGATCGTGATCGCTCTCGGTGCAATTTATCCATTTTATAAAAAAACGTGGAACAAAGATGCCGTAACAGTCGTTTTTTCGCTGCTGAAAGTTGTTGGGCTGATTACGGCGGTCATGTTGGTGTTTCGCATCGGTCCGTCATGGTTGTTTCAGCCGAATATGGGACCGTTCTTATATGACAAGCTCGTCATTTCCGTCGGACTTCTTGTGCCGATTGGCTCCGTCTTTCTCGCCATGCTCGTTGGCTACGGGCTTTTAGAATTTGTCGGCGTATGGATGCAGCCGATCATGCGGCCGATTTGGAAAACGCCGGGCCGTTCGGCGATCGACGCCGTCGCCTCCTTTGTCGGCAGCTACTCCATTGGGTTATTGATCACTAATAAAGTGTTCAAAGAAGGCAAATATACCGTGAAAGAAGCGGCGATCATCGCCACCGGCTTTTCCACTGTATCCGTGACATTTATGGTCGTTGTGGCGAAAACATTGGGGCTCATGCCAATCTGGAATACGTATTTTTGGGTGACATTTCTTGTCACGTTTGCCGTTACAGCGTTCACCGCTCGGATTTGGCCGCTAAGCCGCATGAGCGACGAGTATTACGATGGCAAAGGAGATCCCGAACAAAAAGTGACGGGAAGCTATATGAAGCAAGCTTGGTCCGAGGCGATGAAAGCGGTAGGACAGTCAAAAGGGATTGGGACAAACATATGGGAGAACTTGCGCGATGGCTTCATCATGACGATGGGCATTTTGCCGTCCATTATGTCAGTCGGACTGATCGGGCTGTTGCTCGCTGAATATACGCCGGTGTTTGACTGGTTGGGTTACCTGTTCTATCCATTCACCCTTCTGTTGCAAATCCCTGAACCGCTGTTGGCCGCGAAAGCTTCGGCCATTGAAATCGCGGAAATGTTTTTGCCCGCTTTGCTTGTCACCGAAGCTCCGCTTGTCACGAAATTCATTATTGCGGTTGTATCCGTATCAGCGATCCTATTCTTTTCCGCTGTCATTCCATGCATTTTATCTACAGAAATTCCGCTCAGCTTGCCGCGGCTTCTTGTCATTTGGTTCGAACGCACCGTCTTGACGCTCATCCTCACCGCGCCGCTCGCATATTGGCTGCTTTGACGGGAGCGCGGCGCTTCGATGAAAACGGACATCGATGGGGTGGCTGCGATTTTCAGGTTCGCCGCCATTCCATCAACCCGATTGAGAAGTTTCAGCGCCATGAAAGCCTGTCCACCTTCGAGACAGGCTTTCACGTCGTTTCCCGCTGCTGCTTTAACAAATCGCGAATCTCTGTCAATAGCTCCTCCTCTTTCGTCAGCGTCGGCGCGTTTTCCTTCACCTCTTCCTGCTTTTTCACCCGTTCATACAGCGTGTTGATCAATTTCACAAACAGGAAAATCGAAAACGCGATGATCAAAAAGTCGACGACTGTTTGGATAAACGCCCCATATTTCACTTCCGCTTTGCCGACTTTCCAAGACAAATCGCTGAAATTGATGCCTCCCAACAATAAGCCGACGAGCGGCATGATGATGTCATTGACGAGCGAAGACACGATTTTGCCAAATGCCCCGCCGATGATCACCCCAACGGCTAAATCGATGACATTGCCGCGGACGGCGAATTTTTTAAACTCGTTCCACATGCCGATCTCCTCCTTATTGAAACGATTCGTTTGCATTATACCCGATCAGTGGCAACATTGAAACTTTCTGATTTAATTCATAGAAAAACAATCTATTTTATAGTATTATAAAGTAAGCTAATGAACAAACAGCAAAGGAGGAAGTGCACCATGGAAATGACTGCACAACAAGATGTTCGCGCGAAACAAGCAGCGAACGCCCCGAAACATCTGACTGCGTGGATTATTGCGGTCTCCATCCTCATATTGATCGGTGGCACGTTGTTCTTATATAGCCGCGTTTCTTGGCAACAGGCGCTTTTGTATGTGCTCGGGGCGTTTGGTGGATTTGTATTGTACCAGGCGCATTTTGGCTTTACATCCGCCTGGCGAAAGTTTATTCTATACCGCCAAGGGGAAGGCATTCGGGCACAGATGATCATGATGGCGGCAGCCAGCGCGTTGTTTTTGCCGCTGCTCGTGAAAGGCTCGGCGCTCGGGCACCCGGTGTCAGGGTATGTATTTGGCGTGGGAGTATCGGTCATCGTCGGTGCTTTTCTGTTTGGCATCGGCATGCAGCTTGGCGACGGCTGCGCGTCGGGGACGTTGTACCATATCGGCGGGGGCGATGCGAACGGCATCGTGACGCTCATCGGGTTCATCGCTGGCTCCGTCATTGCGACGACTCACTTTGACGTGTGGGCGAAGATGCCGCAATGGGAGCCGTTCTCGTTCATTGGCGAGTTCGGCCCCTTGGGAGGGTTTTTGCTTCAGTTGGTTTTGCTTGCGGTCGTCTACTATGCGGTGACGGTGATGGAAAAACGACGCCACGGCCAACGCGTTGCTGCATCGCTTGAGAACCATCATGGCTGGAAAGCGATTTACAAAGGGCCGTGGCCGCTTCTGGTCGGGGCGTTGCTCTTGGCTGTAACGAACGCGCTTGTGCTGATGATTAGCGGCAAGCCTTGGGGCATTACGTCCGCCTTCGCCCTTTGGGGAGCGAAGTTCGTGCAGCTGTTTGGCATCGACCCGACCGCTTGGGCGTACTGGCAAGATGAAGCGAAACGGCAGGCGCTTGCGAATCCCCTCTACTACGATACAACGACTGTGATGGACATCAGCTTGATGGTCGGCGCCTTATTGGCGGCGGCGCTCGCGGGCCGCTATACGAAGCCTGTGCAATGGAAGCGTCCGACGCGCATGACGATCGGTGCGCTGATCGGCGGCCTGATGATGGGATACGGCGCCCGGCTGGCGTTCGGCTGCAATATCGGCGCGTATTTCGGCGGCATTGCGTCATTCAGCGCCCACGGCTGGGCGTGGTTTGTCTTTGCTTTCCTCGGCAGCCTGATCGGCGTCAAACTGCGTCCGTATTGCGCGTACAAAAACTAAACGTTCCGTCGTTTTGGCGGGGTGCTTTCTTTATGCAGGACGGCATATGGTACAATGGGCAGTGAGGCTTCGACAAGAGCAGCTGCCTGCTTGTTTGAAATCGTTTTCCTTGTTTTGGGAGAGCGGAAGGAGGACAGCGGTGTTCATTGGGAGAGGAGGGAAAAGGCATGCGGCAAACGGCCTCGATCGTCTGCATTGGCGGGGCGAACGTCGACCGAAAGGCGCGGTTGCTCACTCCGTTTCGGCTCGGCACGTCCCATCCCGTCACCACGACGCAAACCGCGGGTGGGGTGGCGAGAAACATCGCCGAAAACTTAGGACGGCTTGCTCAACCTGTTTCGCTCGTCAGCACCGTTGGCGATGATCGCGATGGACAGTGGCTCGTTGACGTGACGAGCCGATATGTCAATACGAGCTTCATCGTGCGAACGCCAAAAGCGAACACCGGGACGTATACAGCGGTGCTCGATGAACACGGCGAGATGGTTCTCGCCTTGGCGGATATGGCCATTTATGATACAGTGGGGGAAGAATGGCTAAAGCAGCAATGGACTCGGCTCGGTCCGATTTCTGCAGTTGTGCTTGATACAAATTTCCCGGAGGATGTCATTCGTTCGGTGATTGCACAATGTCGCCAAGAGGACATCCCGCTTTGTGTTGTGACGGTGTCGGTTCCAAAAGTGAAGCGATTGCCCAGCGATTTGTCTGGTGTGACGTGGTTTGTCACGAATGAAGCGGAGGCTAAGGAATTTGTGGGACGCGACGGACATACGGACGACATCATGAAAGCGATCCTTCAAGCCGGCGCCCAGAACGTTGTCGTCACGCGCGGCGCAAACGGCGTCGCGTACGCCACCAAGCAAGGGGAAACAGAAGCGATTGCGGCGCCGAAGGTTGAGGTCACCGACGCCACCGGAGCGGGCGACGCCTTTGCGGCTGGATTTTTGTACGGCGTCTTAGGCGGACATACGGTAGAAGACGCCTGCCGCTTTGGGATGAGCAGCGCGGCGCTTACGCTGCAAACGGCCGAAACGGTGCATCCCGCTCTGACGGAACAACAGTTGCGAGCAGCGCATGAACAGTATTTTCGCGAAGGAGGAGAATGATGATGAACGACATCCTTGTTTTTTCTGAAGAAGTGGCCGCGGCGAAAGCGGAACAAAAGCCGATCGTCGCTTTGGAATCAACGATCATTTCCCACGGCATGCCGTACCCGGAAAACGTGCAGACGGCGAAAGACGTCGAGCGGATCATCCGTGACCGCGGCGCCGTGCCGGCGACGATCGCGATCATCGATGGAAAGATTAAAATCGGGTTAACGGATGACGAACTTGAATTGTTAGGGACAAGCCGCGATGTAGAAAAAGTGAGCCGCCGCGACTTGCCGTATGTCGTCGCCATGAAGAAACACGGGGCGACGACCGTGGCGGGGACGATGATTTGCGCCCAGATGGCGGGCATCCGCGTATTTGCGACCGGCGGCATCGGCGGCGTGCACCGCGGCGCCGAACAGACGATGGACATCTCGGCTGACTTGCAGGAACTCTCGCGCACAAACGTCGCGGTCGTCTGCGCCGGGGCGAAATCAATTTTGGATTTAGGCTTGACGCTTGAATACCTCGAGACGCACGGCGTTCCGGTCATCGGCTATCAGACGGACGTCCTGCCGGCGTTCTATTCGCGGACGAGCCCGTTTCGCGTCGACTATCGCCTCGACAGCGCAGAAGAAATCGCTCAGTTCATCGAAACGAAATGGAAGCTTGGGTTAAACGGCGGTGTTGTGATCGCCAATCCTGTCCCAAAAGAAGAGGAGCTCGAGGAGTCGTATATCACCGCCATCATCGAACAAGCGCTTAAGGAAGCAGAAAAGCAGCACATCACCGGCAAAGCGGTCACCCCGTTTTTGCTTGACCGTGTGAAAACATTAACCGGAGGCAAAAGCTTGCAAGCAAACATCGCCTTAGTGAAAAACAACGCCGCCTTGGCGGCCGACCTTGCCCGAGAGCTTTCTTGATGCGAACGCCCCCGCCCTTCCCATCAGGGCGGGGGCATGATGGCAGTGGAGGATTTATCGAGCGTGAAGCAAATGGCGGATTTTTCGATCGTGCTGGGCGATTTTGACGGAGTGGAAGTCGACCGTTTCTTGTGTTTCAACTAGTTCGACGCGGATGTGGCCGAGTTTCGCTTCGAGCCGTTCGAACCGTTCGTTCACGGTGCGCTCCAACTGGGCGATCTGCCGCTCAAACCGTCCATCCATCTCCTCGATGCGTCCGTCCATTCCTTCCACACGTCCATTCATTCCTTCCATGCGCTTGTCCATGTCTTCGATGCGTTTGTTCATCGTGTTCGTTTGTTCGCTCAACGCTTGGACTTGGCGTTGAAGCGAGTCGAATTTCTCATGGAGCGCTTCGAACTGCTTGCGCATATCGGACGCGTACAAATCCAGCACTTGCAAAATTTGCGCCAATATCGTTTTTTCTTCCACCCTCTTCACCTCCTTCCACTCTAGTATATCAAACAAGCGAGTTTGCGAGAAGGAACAACAGTTTCAAATCTGGCGGGATTTCGTTTATGATGGATAAAGGAGGGGCGCTGCTATGGCTGAAATGATCACGTATTCATCTTTTGCCACTGACTGGCTGCCGATCACCATCATTGCGGCCGCTGTCGCTGTCAGTGTTTTCATTGGTATTCTTATTATAAAACAGAAATCGTGAACCCGTCGTGAGGCTAGCTGAACGTCGACGCCCAGCCGATACTACGGGCGAAATCGGCAGCGGGAAAAGTGGAAAAGTGCTGCGAAAAGCAAGTACACGTACTTTGGCTAAAAAAACAGCCTGCCTTCGCGCATGGAAGCGAGAGGCGGGCTTGTTGCTTAACAAAGACTTAAACCTATTTGAAAACGTTTACCAATAATGTACAATGCTTATTCCCAAAATGAATGGTAAAGTTGATTGATGCCAACCCGATATGGTATGTTAAAAGAAAAGGTTAATAAAAATTAACATTAATATCGGTTTATGACTCTATTTTGTGTTAAAAATAATTAACACAAAGGAGGTGTGATGATGGAGATTAAACAAACGATCGCGAAAAATCTAAATCGGGTCAAAAAAGAGATGGGGTTGAAGAATCAAGATTTAGCCGAATTGATGGGCGTGACGAGACAAACGATTGCCAAATATTTAAAAGGGGAACAAATTCCTGACAGTGCAAAATTATTTCTTCTGTCGCGACACTTGAATATCCCGATGAAGGATTTGATCGTTTCTTCAGATGATCAGCGTGAACCAATGTCTTCTTTCATGTTTCGCGCGGATAACCCTAAAGAAAACTTTCGTCTGATTGATCAAAATCAAGTGAATCGGATCATGGATGATTATTATGAGCTGCTTGCCTCTTTTGGAGAGGCTAGTGTTGCTTATTTGCCCCCGACGTATAAAGTAAAGCTCGTTGATCATGAGTTAACGGAGGAGCATAAAACCATTATTCGACAAGCAGCGGAACAAACGAGGAAAATGTTTGGCCTTGATCATGTGATCCCAAGCGATATTTATGCGGTTTTAGAGCGCCATGGTATACATGTCATCGCGTTGAAAACGATTGATAAAAAAATTGATGGTTTATCGGCTTACTCCGAGGAAAAAGGAGCTTTTATTTTCCTTAATGATCACGACGAAATACCTGAGGAACGAAAACGGTTCAGCGTCATTCACGAACTTGGCCATCTTATTTTTCATCGCGAGGAGTACCGAAGTGATCTTAGCTCTCTTACTTACAGCAGCGCAAGAAGGGAAATCAATGAAAAAGTCGCCACGTTGTTTGCAAGCTACTTTCTTATTCCTCGCGAACAGTTGCGGGAATATGCTTATTATTTTAAACGATATGTTACCCTTGAAACGATTATGGAGCTTAAGCGCCAATTTTTTGTCAGTGCTGAAGCCTTCATGAGGGCCTTATTGGATGAACAATACATTTCCGGAAGGACGTACGGCCATTTGCGAAAAACGTTGCGGGAGCAAGGATATAAAGAACAAGAACCCGCTCCAATCGAGTATATTCCCAAAAACCGCAAACTGACCTATTTTGTGAAACAGGCGTATTTTGAGGGGAGCATTACGATTAACAAAGTATGCGAAATCCTTGGATGCGATTTGCGGACTGCTAGAGAAATGGTCAAGGGATGGTATAAGGAGCATGGATGTTCAGAAAATACGGGGGCTTTATAAAAAGAGAGCGGTGGTGGACAACAATGTGTTAAACGATTTTTATGAGTTGGACAGGATGGATTTACTGACGAGAGTGTTTGGCCGAGTGTGTGTTCCCGAAAGTATTTTGTGGAATGAGACTCCTGACGATATCCGGACGGCTTTGCGACAAATCGATTACGAAACGGTCTCTTTGCATACGGAAGAGGGATACGGGCTCATGTATCAGCTGCTGACAGAATGGACAGGATTGAGCGAATATGATGCAGAACTGATTGCCATTGCCGGTCAAGATATGATTGTATGCACATCGAATGAAAAAAGGATCATCATGCATGTGAAAGTTATGGCATCGAATATACGGGAACTTTAGGAATTTTATGTTGCGCGTATGAGCGTCGGTTGATCGGACGGGAAGAATTCAAGGGATTGATTGACCGGTTGTTTTCCGATGAGTGCAGCTGCCACTTGCATCCGAGGTTGAAGAACCAAATTTATAAACAGTATCATTTGCAAGATGTGTAGCCGTGTTGAACAAGACTAGCGCCTTTTGCATTGAAATAGGGAACGGTCCTGTCTGGATGCGATTCAAGGACGGCCTTTCTTTGAGAACATTCCACGTCTTCCACCAAAAACTGGCCGCAAAGACCCATGTGGCAACGGGCAAACGTATAAAACGTGCTCCGGGCAGTAGCAACGCTGTTTTCCATCAAAGAAACAACCCGCCCCATGCGTTGAAGCAGGGAGCGAGCTTTCCATTAAAACGCCACCGCCATCAAGCTTAAGCTCCCATACTGGTACTCACGGAACAACACGCGCGGCGCCCCGCCGCGATCGCCGGCCCCGTAGGCGATCCAGTACGGCGCGAGATGCTCGGGCGTCGGCACGGCCTGCTTGGCGTACGGCGCCTTGTTCTCATACTCGAACACCTCTTCACTATGGGCGGCGGATCGGCTGAGAAGCCAATCATCAAATGCGACGGCCCATTCGTCCGCCTCCGCATGCCCTTCCCAACGGAGCGCCATCAAATTGTGCACCGTCCCGCCGCTTCCGATGATCATCACGCCCTCATCCCGCAGCGGGCGCAGCGCTTCCCCGAGCTGCAACAATTGCTTCGGCGTCCACCACGGCACGACCGACGCCTGCACAACCGGAATATCCGCTTTCGGAAATAAGCGGTAGAGTAGCACCCACGAACCGTGATCCAATCCTCGGGTCCGATCGACGGCCACTTCCGCCACACCGCCTAGGCGCTCCCGCACGCGCTCCGCCCACTCGACCGACCCGCGCGCCGGATACACCACTTCATACAACTCGCGCGGAAACCCGGAAAAATCATAAATCATGTTATACGTCCCCTCAACCACCGAAACCGTCGGTTGGCGCGTCATCCAATGGGCGGTAAAGACGACGACCGCCTGTGGGCGAATTCCTTCCCCGAGTTTGCCCAAAAACGCCGTGTACGCATTGTCTTCGATTGCCAACATCGGCGAACCGTGAGCGAGAAATAGGGCGGGGGGTCTCATCGTTCCATTCCTCCCTTGAACCATATTGACAAATCTGCTTGCGGCCTAATGCCGCCTCCAAACGATTCGCCGAAAAACGGCGCCGGAATTTCTCATCCCTAGTGTAGTATAAACATCTTTCGCTCTTCTATGCACACGCTTTCTTAAACCGTGCGATGGAGGTTTGAATCTTCTCGTAGGCGTTTCTGTCTCCCTTACGATGAGGAGCTTTTCTTTGTCTCCCGCCATATTCATCGCCGCCCAACCCGATCGGGCGTTTGGGGAGAATGAAAGAGAGATATCACCAAGACGAATGTGCTCCTTCAATGCGCTTCTCCCACGCGAATGCTCGAAAAAGCGGCTCTCTTACTAGTTAAGAGAGCTAATTTTTTAGTAGAATAGAAGAAAAATAGAAACGAAGAAAACATTTCGGCACGAAGGAGCTATTCTTATGTCATTGCACGATCTGTTCCGTGAAGTAATGGCCATCTACGAGCAAGACAAGCAGGAAAAACTGTCGAAAGAGCGGCGGACGTTTCAGTTAGTGACGCGGGCGATTCCAGAGGCGTTGAAAGCGCTGCCGTTTCTGCCGCCTGATCGGTATATGGTGAAAGGGTCGGTCGGTCAAGGGAATTGGACCGACGTGCCGTGGGTGGCGGTGATGGACCAAGAAGTGACGGATTCGACGCAGCGCGGCTATTATATCGTCTACTTGTTCAGCGAAGATAGGCGCCGTCTCTATTTGACGCTTGCCCAAGGAGTGACGGAGACGCCGAAAGACGAAATGGAGCGGGTGAAGCGCGGCATCCGCCAACTCATTCCTGCCGGAGAGCGCGTGCGGACCGATGATGACATCCGTCTTGGCGAAAGCAAACGGGCGAAAGACTACGAGCGGTCGGTGGCGGCGTATATCGCCTATTCGTTTGACGATTTGCCGTCCGATGAACAACTCGCGCGCGACCTCGAAACGATGATCGATTATTACCGACAGTATGTAGAGCGAACAGAACCAATGGCACCGCCCGAGCAGGTCTTTTCCTATCGGGAGGCGGTTGAGCATATTCATTCATACATATCCGCTAAAGGGTTTTACTATACGAAAGAGGAAGTGGCCAACCTCTTTCTATCGTTAAAAACAAAACCGTTCGTCATCTTATCCGGCATTTCTGGAACGGGGAAAACGAAAATCGTTCAATGGCTCGCCGAGAGCGTCGGCGCCACGGAAGACAACGGCTGCTTCGCCTTGATCCCCGTCCGCCCGGACTGGAACGACGGCTCCGATTTGCTTGGCTATGTCGACATTAAAGGCGAGTTCAAGCCTGGGCCGCTTGCGAACGTCATCATCGAAGCCGAGAACCATCCCGACAAACCGTATTTCGTCGTGTTGGACGAGATGAACCTCGCCCGCGTCGAGCATTACTTCAGCGATGTGCTGAGCGTGATGGAAAGCCGCCGCTGGGAAAATGGGCGCATTGTATCGTCGCGGCTGCTGCCGCGAGAAACGGTGGGGCGCGACCTTTTTCTCCCGCCGAACGTCTACATCATCGGCACGGTCAACATGGACGAGACGACCCACCCCTTCAGCAAAAAAGTGCTCGACCGCGCCAACACGATCGAGTTCAACCGTGTCCGTCTCGACCATCTCGACTTTTTGCGCGATGTGCCGACCGTTGCACCCCAACCTGTCGGGCAGGAGCTGTTCGCGGCGCGGTATTTGCATTTGAAAGATGTATATGCCGATTATCCAAAGCTGGTAGAAGACGCGACGAAACAGCTCGTGGACATCAACCGCATCCTTGAGCCGCTCGGGGCGCACATCGGCTACCGCGTCCGCGATGAAATCTGCTTTTATCTTGCTTACAACGAAGAAGGAAAGCTGATGGAATTTGACAAGGCGTTCGACCATTGCCTCATGCAAAAAATGTTGCCGCGCCTTTCAGGAAGCGACGCGCGGCTCGAGCGGGCGCTCAAACAGCTGTTTGTCCTGTGCGCCGGTTTTGAACCGGATGGGGACTACAGCGGTGCGCTTGATGTGTCGTACGCCCGCTATCCAAAAAGCGCGGAGAAAATTTGGCGCATGCTGCGGAGGTTAGAGGACGATGGCTTCACTTCGTTCTGGCTTGGGGCGTGACGACTATGAGCTCGTCCATATCGAAACGGAACAGCTCACGCTCGTAATCAAAGGAAAGCCGTACCACGAACAATACGAAGGGCTTAAGCAGTACCGCCGCCTCGATTTCCACGAGACGATGGAGTTTTTCGCAAGCGGCGAAGGGGTGCGAAACGTCAAGCTGTTTGACGTGGACGCGGGGGCGCTTGTCTACTGGTCGGGCGGCCACCGCCCGATTTTCTTTGAAAACGGCATCTATCAGCTGCTTGTCGTTCCGAAAACCGACCGGGTTCTCTCCTTTTACCATGAGTCGCCAGCGCTGAGAAACGCCATCAGCCGTGTTGACATCGGCGGACAGGCGGTGTTGATGGGAAATCTTCACTTCCCGAATGAAGTCGGGCTGTCGACGTTGGAAATCCGCGACGGCCACCGCTCCGTTTTGGACGTGACGATCGAAATTTTCCCGACGAAATTGACCTACAAACAAGACTACCAGCGACTGCTTGATGAAGTGAGCGAAGAAATTTACAACTTGGCGTTTCACTTTATCAAGCGCACGTACCAGCGGGCGAAGGCGAAGCGCAGCGGCGCGCCGTCCCGAAGTGAATTTTTCCGGCTTATGGAGGCGCATATCGGCGATTTTTTGCAGGCCATTCGCCATATCGAGCGGCAGCCGCACCATCAACTGTCGACCGTCCATGTGAGGGTGCGCGGCGACCAGCTCGACCGTTTGGATGCGGCAGGACGGAATGATTTGCGCAAGCGGCCGCATGTGTTCCGCGATGTCAAACGCGGCATCGACATTGGAAGTCGAACCGTCATGCCGCAATCGGGGCTCAAAGCGAAACAAGAACTGACGTACGACACGCTCGAAAACCGGTTCGTCAAATGGATGATGACGCGCCTTGTCGAGAAGCTGCGCGATTTGTTCGAACACGTGCAAGGGAAACAAAAGCGGTACGAAACAGAACCGGATCCGGATTTGCTGGAGCGCATCCAATCGATGATCCGCGCGCTCGAAACTCGGCTTCGTCACTCCTTTTGGCGGCCGATCGGGCGGCTTGACCGCTCTGTTGCGAGCCTCGTCCTGCAAATGGCGCCTGGCTACCGCGACGCCTATCAGCTGTTTCTCCTCATCACCCGCGGCCTCGCCTTGCAGGGAACGCTGTACCGAATGTCCGTCAAAGACGTGGCGACGCTGTACGAGTATTGGACGTTTCTAAAACTCGGGCAGCTTCTCGGGAAAAAATACAGACTCATCAGTCAAAACGTCATCCAAGTGAACCGCTTGGGGCTGTTCGTCCATCTCGACAAAACCCGCTCCGCCAAGCAAGTGTACGAACATCCGCACACGGGCGAGCGAATCACGCTCACGTACCAGCTGTACGAAGGGAGGCTGCCGACCGTCCCGCAAATGCCCGACACGGTTTTGGCGATTGAAAAGAAGGGAAAAGACTATACGTTCAACTACATTTTCGATGCCAAATACCGCCTTGATTTCGCCGTTTCCGGCAGCGCGTATGAAAAACGGTACGGAATGCCGGGCCCGATGGAAGACGACATCAACACGATGCACCGCTACCGCGATTCGCTTGTCGCCCGCCGCGGCGGCCCATACGAGCGCACCGCCTTTGGCGCCTACGTGCTGTTCCCGTGGCATGACGAAGACAGCTACCAAGCGCACCCGCTGTACAAAAGCATCAACGACGTCAACATCGGCGGCCTGCCGTTTTTGCCGAACGCCACCCGCCTGGTCGAGCAGTTCATCGAGCGGTTGATTGAAAAGAATCCCGAAGAACTGCAAAACGAAGGCATCCTGCCGCAAGGGATCATCGAAGAATGGCGGTCGGCGTTCGACGAGCATGTGCTTGTCGGCATGGTGCCAAGCGCGCGGCATTACGAAGCCTACGTGAAGCACCGCTTCTACCACATCCCAGTCAAGCAGCTGAAAAAAGGCTGGCAAAACGCGCGCTACATCGCCCTTTACCCGAAACAAGGAGCCGCCCCGCAAAACGGGGTCACGTGCTTTGGCAAAATCACCGCCGTGAACATCGTCAAACGCTCGGCCATCGCCGAACTGCCAAAACGAAGCGATGACGAATACGTTCGCTTCGAAGTCGAACGCTGGCACTTTCTCCAACACGTCATCCGCCCCGTCGGCTACGGCATCGCCGTTTATGCGATGACGACGCTCAACACGCTCAAGCAGGCGAAAGAACTGCCCGAACTGTTCATGAAATCAAGCGACGAAATCGCCCTTTGGCGCATCCTGCGGCGGCTGTCCGACCGCATCCGCTTCGACCTTGACGCCCGCTACTTGGATCAGGCGTCCAAAATCACCGCATACCGCGTCAAAAACGTGTCCATCCGCCTGGAAAGCGGCCGTCTCATCATCACAAACGGCGCAAAGCACAAAACAATCCCCGCCGACCTGCTCCGCAGGCAGCCGTCGGCCGTGTTTCACGAAGTGGTGGGGATGATGGGGGAGGGGTGCGACCAGAAAATGAACCTTGAAAAGTCAACTTTGCGATGACATTGCACACCTCAAGCATTGTAGCATTTCCTCTGGGCGTTTATGAATATCGCTTTTACGGAAGCAAACGTTTTGATCCAAGTGACAATTGTGACGATGAAGATACATTTGAATCAACGACAGTTGGGCAGAAACAAAACAGAAAATGACGGCATATTGTTTTGGCAGTTTGGCTGGATCTGTAGTAAAATGAAAGTGCTCTTGCATGGGAGATCTCTCCTTTCGAATGATGGGTCACACTTTCATTCCAATGGAGATCCGCCAGCAAGGGCTATTTTTATGCTTGATCAAGTTTATCTAGCACCATGGGTAAGGGGATAGTATGAGTGAAAAAATTTTTTGTAGGGGTTTTGTGGGCGTTTGTCATGTTCACGTTTTCTCTCTCTTTGTTTAGTGATGTTGCCTTTGTCATTGCCATTTTACCGTTTGCGGCATTGGCTATTTTTCTTATATGCGCAGTGACAGAAGTGTTTGTTTCTTATTTTGAGAGAAGATGGGGAGTGAAGTGGGGGTGGACAGTTGTTTTAGGAATTGCAATGGTTACGTCGCTTCCCTTTTATCCGTCTGTTGTCTTTATGATTCCCATTTATATTGGGGCAATGGGGTATTATGTAGGGAGGCGACTATTTTCTAAATTTTGTAGAATGCAAGGAAAAGCGTAATCACTCACTTTTTTGCACCCTCCCGACGAAAATCGGGAGGATTTTTTGCGCCCATCGTCGATGCCGTTTTTGCCGAACGCCACCCGCCTCGTCGAGCAGTTCATCGAGCGGCTGATCGAAAACAATTTTGGCATGTTTTTCTGGAATGTTTTAGCGACTGTAGATGAGCCAATTCACCAACATAAAATGACAACCAAACAAAAAGGAGACATGAACCGGATTCCTTGGGTAAATATAGATGTGCTCAAAACCTATTCGCACAAGGGCGTTCATGTCTCATAAATCGTTGAGCACATCACCTAGGAATTGACATCTTCACGTTAGGGTTGCCGTCGCTGCTGTCCAAACCGGTCATCAAGCACCTCGTTCATATCGTCGATGTCTTGACCGGCGAAAGGCCAACTGAAGATGGATGAATACCGCGTTCGCCACATTCGAGGGGGATGAAACGGTATGGGGCGGCGGTGCTTTCCGACTGCATGTACAGCATCGCCGAATCTCAACAACCCTCTTTTCGCCGAACGGGAACAGCTTCGATCGCAGAAAAGCCGCAGCGCCGTCGAGTTCATTGATGACGCCGCGATATTCCCGTTGGTGTGATCAAAAAACAGCTCCGTATCGTATAAGGGGGGGCCTGCTTGTCTTTCTAACAATAGAAATTACTGTAACGAAAAAGGCTCATCTACAGTTATAAATGATTGCATGTAAGTAGCATAAATGCTATCATTGTGTATAATAATTGGTAAAGGGTAGAGGATATTGTTTGAGGTAATATACACAGGAAATGTAAAGGAATTTGAAAATCATCTACTGAGTAAAGCCGAGCAAGAACTTAGACAAAAAGGTCGTCCGGGTATATGGTGTCATGTTGCTGATGTATATGCCAGGCAACTTACGATTATTCAACATCATCCATATCCTTCTGATCCGGAGGACAACAGCTTTCCGGATGATATCACCCCTCCGTCATTGAAACATCTTAGCATGAATACTCGTTATGATCATTTTTACAGATGGGGGATAAGAGGTGGAAGAACTGGAAATCACAGAATTATATTTGCGATTCACAATTTTTCAAAAGTCATATTGCTTCATTATTTTGACAAGCAGTATAACGGAGCGATAAGACGAGAGGATATTGTGCCGGCTGAATCAGCATATGAACGTTATTGCGCTTTCGACCCTTGCCTTTATTAATGGACTGGGAGGGAAAAACAATGAGTGATTTTTTTAAGAAATATGCAGCCATTCGAGGCGAGCAACATGTTCAAAAACTTCGATTGGAAGGAACGATAGCTGCACAGATTAAAACAAGACGAAAGCAGCTGAATATGTCTCAACAGGAACTGGCAGATCGCATTGGAGTTCCAAAATCCACGATTGGGAGAATTGAAGCGGGACTTACAAGTCCTAGGGTAGAGACGCTTTTTAAAATTTCGCAGGCATTGAATACTCCTTTTATCATTGATGGTACAAGCAGACAGGATCATAACCTGAATGTTCGCGTTTAGCGCATAATAGAGAAATCGGTGAGTTCTTTGATCAACTGAGAGTACATGTGAATTTTCCTCCGATGATTTGGTGCCGGCTCCTTTCCCATACGGGAAAATTCGCATTTTTTGTATCCTCTATTTTCCCAATGCGCACCTATCTTGCCGTAAATGATCAAGTACAACTTGTGGTGAAGAGCCGGAAAAGCTTAACCATTCGTTTTTTTTCACCCTCCCGACGAAAATCGGGAGGATTTTTTGCGCCCATCGTCGATGCCGTTTTTGCCGCACGCCACCCGCCTCGTCGAGCAGTTCATCGAGCGGCTGATCGAAAAAAGCCCGGAGGAACTGCAACAGGAAGGAATTTTGCCGCAAGGAATTATGGAAGAATGGCGGTCTTCTTTCGATGAAAAAGTGCTTGTTGGAATGGTCCCAAGCGCGCAAAACTATCACACCCATCTGAAGCACCGGTTTTATCATATTCCGGTCAAACGTCTGAAAAAAGGATGGCAGGAAGCGAAATACATCGCTCTTTATCCAAAACAAGGAGCGGCGCCGGTCAATGGAGTTGCTTGCTTTGGAAAGATCACCGATGTAAAGTTTGTAAAACGATACGAAATCAATGAACTGCCAAAAAACAGTTCAGAGGAGTACGTGAGATTCGAGATCGAAAGCTGGCATTTTTTAAAGGACATTATCCGACCGGTCGGCTACGGAATATCTGTCTACACAATGACTACCTTAAATACGTTAAAAGAAGCGAAAGAACTCCCTGAATTGTTTATGAAATCGAAAGAAGAAATCACTTTATGGAGAATGCTGCGGAGACTGTCCGACCGCATTCGCTTTGACCTAGATGACCGATACTTAGATAAAGCGTCTAAAATTACAGCGTACCGCATCAAAGATATTGTCATAAAGCTCGAAGGAGAGCAACTAGTCATCACAAGAGGAACTAAACGCAAAACACTTTCGATTGACGCTTTGCTTAAACAGCCGTCGATGGTGTTTAAGGAAATGGTAAGATTGATGGATAGCGACACCATTTAAAGAAAAATAGCACTAACGGAGGTAATAATCATGAAACACTTGCAGCAAAAAATCATTGAATTTCGCGATGCGCGTAATTGGAAACAGTTTCATACCCCAAAAGACTTAGCGATTTCATTATCTCTAGAAGCAGGAGAGTTGCTGGAAAATTTCCAGTGGAAAAGCAGCGAAGAAGCTGTAAAAACAAATTTGGAAAATATAAAAGACGAAATTGCCGATGTAGTCATTTATGCACTCCTGCTTTCACATGAATTAGGAATTGACCTGGAAAAAGCTGTTGTTGATAAAATAAAGAAAAATGAACAAAAGTATCCGATTGAGAAGTCGTTTGGGTCAAAAAAGAAATATACTGAATTATAAAGTTGAAAAAGTTTTGGTGATTTGTTAGATTCATGTTCGCTGTTCCAATTGGAATCATGATCGTGTTCACCCCTTATTTTTTTGGTCACTGTATATGACCTTCCAAGGTGGTGGATTTTTTATGTACATTATGCATTGGTTATGCGTTTTGCAACACGTTCAGTATTACTTTAAACTATAGATGTCAATCGTTATACTATCATTGAGTAAATCAAGAACAAAAAATTATTAGGAGAAATGAAAGAAGCGGATAAACATTTTTTAATAAATTGAAGATAACAGTGAGAGAGCCATGGGACCTTAGGAGAACATTGTCATATGTTGTCAAATGTCTGTTATTGTAAGATAACGTCGAATATAATAGAAATATAGATAACGTCCGGCATGCGAGTAACGTTGGGACTTTATATTTGGGGGGCTAGTTAATGATAACGTCATATCAAAGCAAATACTTTGCTTACGAACTGACAAAACAAAACGCTTCAAATTCGATAGGACGGTTAAGCCAATCTCTCATTAATGCTACGGTCGATTTAAACCCACATCAAGTGGAAGCAGCATTATTTGCCTTTCGTGCTCCATTGGAGAGAGGAGCGATTTTAGCGGATGAAGTAGGACTAGGAAAAACGATTGAAGCGGGATTGATTATTAGTCAATTGTGGGCAGAACGAAAGCGAAATATCCTTATTATCGTACCGCCTCCGCTAAGAAAACAATGGCATCAGGAACTATGGGAAAAGTTTTATATCCCATCCATTATATTAGAAAGCAAGAACTTCAACGAAATGGTACGTTCCGGTCACCGTAATCCTTTTTTGCAACAAGATCAAATTGTGATTACTTCTTATCCATACGCTCGAAATAAAGCGGATATGATACGAAAGGTCAACTGGAATCTAATCGTTTTTGATGAAGCACATCGCATGCGAAATGTATATAAAAAATCAAATAAAATTGCTCGCACGTTAAGAGAAGCTACAGCTGGTTATCCCAAAATTTTATTGACGGCTACGCCGTTGCAAAACTCGTTAATGGAATTATATGGACTTATCAGTTTTATTGATCCGCATATTTTTGGTGATGAAACGACGTTTAGACGCCAGTTTTCCCGCGGAACGAAAGAAATGTCGGAAATGGATTTTATTGATTTGAAACAACGAATTAAGCCTGTTTGCCATCGTACATTAAGACGGCAAGTGACTGAGTACGTGAATTATACACAGCGTATTCCGATCACTCAAGAGTTTATGCCAACGAATGAGGAATGGGAACTGTATGAAAAAGTATCGGCATATTTACAAAGAGAACATCTTTTTGCGTTACCGGCAAGCCAACGGGCATTAATGACGCTTGTTGTTCGCAAATTGTTAGCTTCTTCTTCGTTTGCTATTTCCGATACATTGCTTTCTCTCATCAAAAGGCTTGAGCAATTGTTAGAACAATTAGATAGCGGAAAAACAGAGATAACTGTAGAACACTCTGATGTTTACGCTGATGTTGACGAATTTGATGATACGGTGGAAGAGTGGGAAGAAGACGATCAGCCATCATACATAGACAAATTATCGCCAGATGAAATGAAGCGTCTTATTCAAGAGGAAAAAGAAGAATTAGAACAATATTATTCTCTAGCAAAATCAATTAAAGAAAATTCAAAAGCGGAAGCATTGCTTATTGCGCTTGAAAAAGGATTTGAAAAATTAAGAATGCTAGGTGCAAATGAAAAAGCGGTTATTTTTACAGAGTCACGTCGAACACAGATGTATTTACGTGAATTTCTTGAACGTAATGGCTACGCTGGCAAAATTGTTTTATTTAATGGCGAAAACCAGGATGAACAGGCAAAACAAATTTATGAGCAATGGTTAGAAAAGCATCGGCATGATGATAAAATTACCGGATCGAAGACAGCAGATATGCGCGCAGCGCTTGTTGAATATTTTAAAGAACAAGCGTCGATTATGATTGCAACGGAATCAGCATCAGAAGGGATTAACTTACAGTTTTGCAGCCTAGTCGTTAACTACGATTTACCTTGGAATCCACAGCGGATTGAGCAGCGAATCGGACGTTGTCATCGTTACGGTCAAAAGCATGATGTCGTTGTGATTAACTTTTTAAATTGTAAAAATGAAGCCGATAAAAAAGTGTATGAAATTCTCTCCGAAAAATTTAGGCTGTTTGAAGGGGTTTTTGGTTCTTCGGATGAGGTGCTAGGTTCGCTAGAGTCCGGTGTCGATTTTGAAAAACGGATTCAACAAATTTATCAGACGTGTCGCACGGCGGAAGAAATTGAACAAGCGTTTAAAAACTTGCAAGCCGAGTTAGATGAGCAAATTCAATTAAAAATGAAAGAAACACGTATGCATCTATTAGAAAACTTCGATGATGAGGTAAGAGAGAAACTAAGAGATCATTATCATCAAACAAGTTTACACCTCAATCGTATGGAACGTTACCTTTGGAATCTATCAAAATATGAAGGTGCAAGAGAGGCAATATTTGATGATGAAACATTAAGTTTTGTCAAAGATTATGAAACATATCAAATGATATCACAAGCAAAGAAGCAAAACAGCCCAAACGTTCATCATTTTCGTTTTTCTCATCCGCTTGCACAAAAGTGGATCGAGCAGGCAAAAAGCCGGGAACTGTTGCCGAAGGAAATTACGTTCCGTTATTCGGATTATAAAGGGAAAGTCAGTATTTTAGAGCGATTGATTGGAAAAGAAGGTTGGTTATCGCTTGATTTGCTTCATGTACAGTCATTAGAAAGCGAACAGCACCTTATTTTTTCAGCAATTGATACAGAAGGTGGACAGCTCGATCAGGAAATGTGCGAAAAAATGTTTGAACTGCCTGCTGTTGAAGGAGAAGAGGTGGAAATTTCTGATTCGATTCGAAATACGCTTCGCCGGATTAGCGAAGGGCAACAAGAAGCAATTTTAAATGAGATTATGGAGAGAGCATCGGCTTATCTTGATTCTGAATTAGAAAAGCTGGAAAAGTGGTCGCAAGACTTGAAAAATAAACTTGAAAAAGATATAGATGAAATGACGGTAGAAATTGAACATTTGAAGCGAGAAGCAAAACTTACACGTAACTTAGCTGAAAAGCTGGAAAAAAACAAGCAAATTAAGGAATTGGAAAAGAAGCGCAACGAGATGCGGAGAAATCTCTATGATCAGCAAGATGAAATTGATGAACAAAAAGATCGCTTATTCGAGGAAGTCGAGAAAAAACTAGAACAGCGTACGGCAACTGAGCACCTTTTTACAATCAAATGGAGAATTGTGTAGCAACAGGAGGGATTACATTGGCACAAAAACAAAAACTAGAATTAACATGGATTGGCAAAGACGAACGACCAAAACTGGAACCGCGTATTCTTCTCGAAGACCCGGAACTCTCATATCATGCAAAAGAACGAGTGACGGAAAATGATATTTTTGATAATCGGCTTATTTTTGGGGATAACTTGTTAGCGTTAAAGGCGTTGGAGCAAGAATTTACTGGAAAAATTAAATGTATAATCATTGACCCACCATATAACACAGGGAATGCGTTTGAAAAGTATGATGATGGAATTGAACATAGCCTTTGGCTTACTTTAATGCGTGCTAGACTAGAAATACTTCACAAGCTACTTTCTAACGACGGAGTCATATTTATTAATATAGATGAAAATGAACATGCTTATCTAAAGGTACTTATGGATAGTATTTTTGGCAGAGAGAACTTTATTGGGGATTTAATATGGAAAAAGAGAAAAGGAGGAGGAAATGATTCAAGATTTATTGCTCTGGATCATGAATATATTTTAGTATATGCAAAAAATAAATTAAGTCATACTAATAAATGGAGAATTAGTTATGACGAAAAATATTTGGATAGATATAAGGAAAGAGATGAAAATGGAAGATTCTATTGGGATACTTTATCCAGACCCGGTCTACAAAATCCTATTATTTTTACATATAGATGTGAAGATGGAACAGAATTAAAAATTTATTCTCAAAAATCGGAAGAAACTTTCTATCAAGAATTAGAAAAAGGAAATATTAGGGTTGTTAAAACTAGAAATGGCTGGACTGTCCATCATAAAGTTTATATGCCTACAGAGGGAAAAGTCCTTCGTTCGATACTTGATGATCACGGAACAAATAATGATGCAAAAAAAGAAATGGAAAACTTATTTGGAAGCAAAAAAGCATTTGATTATCCAAAACCCGAAAAATTAATTATGACCTTAATTGATTTAGTAACCGAAAAAGGCGACTGGGTCCTTGATTCTTTTGCCGGTTCGGGAACGACTGGTGCAGTGGCGCATAAAATGGGACGGCGATGGATTATGATTGAGCTTGGCGAGCATTGCCATACGCATATTATTCCGCGAATGAAGAGAGTTATTGATGGAACGGATCAAAGTGGGATTAGCAAGGCGGTGAATTGGAAAGGTGGAGGGGGGTTCCGCTATTACAAATTGGCGCCAAGTTTGTTGAAGAAAGATAAGTTTGGTAATTGGATTATTAATCCAGAATACAACCCCGAAATGTTGGCGGAAGCGATGTGTAAACATGAAGGGTTTACGTACAATCCAGACCCGGAAGTGTTTTGGAAGCAAGGTCAATCTACGGAGAACGATTTTATCTATACAACCACACAGCTTGTCACGCAACAAATGGTGGAAAGTATTGTCGAGCAAATGAAAGAAAATGAAACATTGCTCATTTGCTGTAAAGCATATAACGTTAACGTTGAGGATTTCCCGCAAGTGACGATTAAAAAAATTCCGCAAGCTATTTTAAACAAATGTGAGTTTGGTCGCGACGATTACAGTTTAAATGTCAACAACTTACCAATGAAAGAAAAAGAACCAGAACAATTAGAGTTATTTTAGGGGGAAGAGGTCATGAATCGTATCGTTAACGTTATCTCATCTCGGCTTAGTCTCCGTAAACCACAAAAAGAATCATTGGAAATTCTTGCCGAAGTGATTGAACACTTCGGCTTAGATAAACAAAATGATCCACAATCGTTAAAAGAGAAGTTAGCGGCTGTTAATGCATTATTTCCTAGTGTTACTGATTTTGAACGAGAATTTCCATCGCTCTGTTTTGCGTTAGCCACTGGCGTCGGTAAAACACGTCTGATGGGAGCGTTTATCGCTTACTTACATATGGCAAAAGGAATTCGTAACTTCTTTGTTTTAGCACCTAACTTAACAATTTATGAAAAATTAATCCAAGATTTTACGCCTAATACACCGAAATATGTGTTTAAGGGGCTTTCCGAGTTTGCTAATAAACAACCGAACATTATTACAGGGGATAACTATGATCAGCAAGCCCTCTTTTTAGCTGATCCGTTAGCTGTAAACATTAACATCTTCAACATATCTAAGATTAACAGCGAAGTTAGAGGAGGAAAAGCGCCAAGAATTAAACGGTTAAGTGAATATTTAGGACAGAGTTATTATGATTATTTAAAATCCCTTCCTGATCTTGTTTTATTAATGGATGAATCGCATCGGTATCGAGCATCAGCTGGGGTGAAAGCGATCAATGAACTGAACCCGATTCTTGGTCTGGAGTTAACGGCTACGCCGCAAGTGGAAAGCGGAAACAGAACGATACCATTTAAAAATATAATCTATAGCTATCCTTTGTATAAAGCGATGGAAGACGGATATGTGAAAGAGCCAGCTGTAGCGACGAGAGAAAATTTTAATCCAGCAAAATTCACCGAACGAGAGTTAGAACGTTTAAAATTAGAAGACGGTATCCGTGTCCATGAAGAAACGAAATTAGAGCTAGAATTATACGCTCGGGAAAACAACGAAAAATTAGTAAAGCCGTTTATTCTTATCGTCGCTCAAGATACGAATCATGCGGAAGAGTTAATGAACATCATTGAAAGTGATGATTTTTTTGAAGGACGCTATAAAGGTAAAGTCATTACTGTTCATTCCAACCAGCGTGGCGAAGAAAAGGACGAAACAATTAAGCAATTGCTTGCTCTTGAGGATCCGAATTCAAAAATAGAGATTGTCATTCATGTGAACATGTTAAAAGAAGGATGGGACGTAACGAATTTATATACGATTATCCCACTTCGTGCGGCAAACTCCAAAACATTAGTGGAACAGTCCATCGGTCGAGGACTTCGTCTCCCATACGGAAAACGGACGGGAGTTCCAGCAGTCGATCGTTTAACGATTATTGCGCATGATAAATTCCAAGAAATTATTGATGAGGCGAATAATCCTACTTCTATTATTCGCCGTGGGGTTGTCATCGGTCGTGATGTGGCACAGACAGAGAAAAAAATAGTTACTGTTGAGTCAAACGTAGAACGTTCATTAATTGATGAACTAGTTGGAACGACGGAATCCACTTCTCCAGAAGACGAAAAGAAAATAGAAATGAAAAGAAACATTGCGGAAACAATAGTAAAAGCCATTTCTAAGCAGCGCACATTATATAGTTCTAAACAATTAAAAGATCCTGAAGTACAACAGCAAATTGTTAGCGATGTGAAAGGAACATACACAGTATCACAATTGTCTATATTTGAGGAAGAACCTGAAAAAATGATTGAGAGCATGGTTGCAAGAGCAGTTGATGTACTTCCTAATTTGACTATGGAAATTCCGAGAATTATCGTGCAACCTACAGGAGAAATCTCGTGGGGGTACCGCGATTTTGATTTAAACTGCGATTTAATTCCAAAATTTCAGCCTGTTGCTGAAAATATTCTAATTGAACATTTGCGTACACATCAAAGAGAAGTGTTGCGGATTCAAAAAGATACGAATATGACGGAAGAACGTTTAGAAGATTATCTTGTCTTTCATCTAATGGATTATCCAGATGTTTCCTATGAAGAACATGCTGAATTGTTGTATAAGTTATCAGGACAGTTAATTAATTATCTTCGAAGTTATTTGAAAACGGAAGATGATGTCAAAAATGTAGTAATTTACAATCAAAAACGTTTGGCAGAATTGATTTATAAGCAAATGAAAGAACATTATTATGAAGAGCAAACGAATTATGAAGTGACTGTTCGAATAGGGTTTGATACGTTAAAAGATACCAGTGTCACTGTAGATGTCAATGAAGAAGTGCGCGATTTTCGCCAACCAGTAGCAAATAAAGCGGCGATTCGAAACATGTGTTTTGGCGGATTTAAAAAATGTTTGTATCGAACACAAAAATTTGAATCTGATGCGGAGCGAAGATTTGCGGTCATTTGCGAAAACGATCCATCCGTTTTAAAATGGCTGAAGCCAACGAAAAATCATATTAAAATTTATTATAATCAAACACAAGCATATATCCCGGATTTTATTGTGGAAACAGAAGAGAAAATGTATTTATGTGAAATTAAGGCAACAAACAGAATCGAAGAAGATCGAGAAGTAGCACAGAAAGCACAAGCGGCTATCACCTGGTGCAAATATGCATCCGATCATGCTCGTCAAAACAACGGAAAAGAATGGGTATATTTATTAATTCCACATGATGATGTGGATTCGAATAAGACGATTAAGGGATTAGAGGCAGTGTATAGAAAGAATTAATTTTATTATCTAAACAGATAAGCAAGCCAAGCAGCAGGCTTGCCTATCTGTTATTTTTATATTTTCAATGTATTTGGATCTCCAAAGTATTGTTTGTAAAGTTGTTCAGCGTAATGATCTGTCATTCCAGCTATATAATCGCATACAACACGCTTTTTTGGTTCCCCGTTTTGAATTAAGGCTCGATACTCAGGAGGAAGTAGTCTTTCATATTTGTCATCATTTAAGAGCTCAAACAAGCGATTGACTATCCGGGCTCCTCTGATTTCATACAACGCTACAGTTGGTTTTTCGATGAGAATCTCCCTTACAGCATTTTTTAATCCGTCCATTAACTTTGCTTTTGTTCGCAATCCTAAGCCGTATTTAAAGGAGGTGCCTTTCCGTTGACGTTGTTCTTCAGTTAATTCCACTACACCGATGTCTTTAATAAACGTATCGATTAATGTAGAGGTGAGTGATTTAAATGCAACGTCACCAAACGTCTCACCACAATTTTTATATGCTTGTTGCAATAGTTCTTGAAACTCTTTTCTTAATTCTTCTTTAAGTTGCCCTAATACAGCGTCTATCGATAAAATTCCTGATTTTAATCCATCTTCAAGGTCATGAGTGGAGTAGGCGATGTCATCTGCAAGTTCCATAATTTGTGCCTCTATCGTTTGGATTTTCATTGTTCCGTTATCTTCTAAATTCTGCTTATTTTCTTTATAAAGAAATTTTTGTTTTTCGATTTGTTTTGGAGATGTGTTATAAACGCCGTATTTAACAACGGAATATAAAGCGGCTTTTGTTAAATTCAGCCCATCATAATAAGAACTTTTCTTTTCTAATTTACAGAGAATGCGGAGTGTCTGTGCATTTCCTTCAAATCCTCCATCGTCTTTCATTAATTTATTTAACTCTTTTTCTGCATAATGACCGAATGGTGGATTGCCAATGTCATGTGCCAAACATGCCATCGCAACCAATGCCGAGTTTACTTTAACACCTTCATGTTCTATTTTTCTAGAAATGGTTGTTCCGATTTGGCTCACTTCAAGCGAATGAGTAAGACGGGTGCGATAGTAATCACTTATTTGAGTGCCGAGAAGTTGCATCTTTCCTTGTAATCGTCGAAATGAAGAAGAATGAAGAACACGAGCATAATCTCTTTGAAACGGATCTCTCCAACCATCTATTTCGTCTTGTTTAGTGGAGATAAATAAATCTTTATATTGGCGAAATGTGTGAAGTTCATTTTGATTGCTTGCTATTTCTTGTCCTTCTTCAATCATCTTTGAAATATCGATTTGACTAGAACTCATGAAGAACCCCCTTTGCTTTTCTTAGTATTATCCCCTATTATTTTATAACAATTTAAACAATTATCAAAATTTTTATTAAAACTCGGATAATCTTTAGTCTACCCCTTGTTTTTGTACCTTATTCCCAAGAGGATGCGTTTTTATAAACATATATTCATAGTTTTTATTCAAGTCATAATATTTTTGATATAATTACAAGAGATGATGATATAATATAGAATGGATCGATTTGGAAAGGCGGTGAGATTGTGAACCACTATTATTTTTCTGAATGTAAAGCGAATGAAAAAGCGTCGGATATTCCCATTCATCTTTATACGGTTCCTTTATCTAATCCACACGAAAAATATTCTTATGCCCATTCGATCGCTTATGAACTGAGAAAGCTAAATTCGTACATAACGGTGGTGGCGCACGGACAGTATATAGCATCGTTTGAAGAGATTTGTCATTGGGGAGATCATCGTTATATTCAACACGAACATCGGCCCATTCAATGTTCTTTGCCTATGGAAAGAACAATTTTAGAAAAATTATTTAAGAAAGAATTAGAGAATCGTTGTAAAAGCAGCTATAAGATGGATAACGACTTATTCCGTTTAGCCAATGAACAATCAATGCATGTCGGTGAAATTAGCATTCATCCGGCGATCTATATTTCCTTTTCAGTCGAAGAAAATGGAGATATTTTCGTCGGTTTTGATTATCAGCACCGTTTTGAATATCGAAAAACATTGCAAGATGTGATCAATAATGATCCATCGCTTCTCAAAGAAGGAATGGAGGTTGTCGATCTATTTAATAGACGAGCATACTATTACACTTTTGTGGGGATGGCTGACTATACAGCCGGACAAAAAAGTCCGTTTTTACAACAAAGTGTCATTGATTATTACTTAGAAAAAAATGAACTGGGGAAGCTAAAAGGGGTTCATGAAAAAACACCGGTCGTACATGTAAAAAACAGAGACGGTCATCTTCTTCCATATTTGCCCCATTTGCTAAAATTAACTTGTTCATACGAGCAATTGCCGCCATCGATGACGAAGAAAGTCAATCGCCTGATTAAGCTGTCACCGCATGAAAAAATGTTTAAGCTTTATACAGAAGCGTTCCGCTTGCTTAGTCAACAGCAAGTGTTGACGTTCCAAAAAGAAAATGTGCGGGCGGTTAACCTATATAGATGCAACGAAGAAGTTTAACATATCCTTGACGGAAAAGCGGTTTGTCCATTTTCGACTGTCGAAGGCAAGCCATAGGCTTGCCCCGTCACG